>CAYPGU010000165.1:0-4182 GCA_964409995.1 uncultured Legionellaceae bacterium
TTGCTAAACCACCAGTCAAACGCTTGATAGTTTGCTTTTCAACCCAGCCGCGTAGTTTCTTCAAATCTACTTTTGGTTTTGCAATGCTAATCCCCATTTCGCCGGCTTCTTCACACTCAGTCAAAATTTTCGCTGCATGCAATAACGCTTTGGATGGAATACAACCAACATTTAAACAAACCCCGCCAATTACAGAGTAATATTCAATTAAAGTTACCTTTTTACCTAGATCCGCAGCACGAAAAGCTGCGGTATAACCTCCAGGCCCAGAGCCTATAACTACGACTTCTGTTACTAATTGCTCACTCATCCTGAGACCCCTTACAATAATAAGCGGCGAATATCCGCTAATAAATTAACCATGAATGTAGAAAAACGCGCTGCGTCCGCGCCATCAATAACACGATGATCATATGAAAGAGATAACGGCAACATTAAGCGTGGCGCAAATTTATTCTCGCCATCTAGCTCTGCGTTATACACTAATTTCATTTGCGAACGCGATACACCTAAAATTGCAACTTCTGGAGCATTAATAATTGGTGTGAATGCGGTACCACCAATACCACCCAAGCTGGAAATAGTGAAACATCCGCCTTGCATATCGCCAGCGGTTAATTTGCCATCGCGTGCTTTTTTGCTAACTTCAGCTAAATCAGCAGCCAATTCAAACAAACCCTTTTGATCAACGTTGCGAATTACCGGCACAACTAAACCATTCGGCGTATCAACGGCTACTCCAACATGAAAATACTTTTTCAATATTAATTCTTCGCCATTAGCAGCTAATGATGCATTAAATTTTGGAAATTGTTGTAAACCTGCAACTACCGCCTTCATTAAGAATACTATCGGCGTAAGCTTGACACCCTTTTGATCTGCCACTTCCTTTTGACCCTTACGAAACATTTCTAGCTCAGTAATGTCTGCTTCATCGAATTGCGTTACATGTGGAATTGTGACCCAATTGCGATGCAGGAAAGATCCGGAAATCTTTTGAATGCGATTCAAAGCTTGCTTTTCAATTGCACCAAACTGGGCAAAATTAATTTCTGGCGCTGGCGTAATATTCAAGCCACTACCGCCTCCACTGGCCAATTGCTGCATAGCTTTTTTAACAAAAGATTGCACATCTGTATGCATAATACGATTTTTGCGCCCTGTTCCACTCACTTTGGCTAAATTAACGCCTAATTCACGTGCAAAGCGTCGTACACCCGGTCCAGCATATGCTTCAGCAGCAGACGAAGCTGTGCTAGCACGGCGATCTTCACCAGATCTTCTTTCAACTGGATTAGCACGCGGATCCGGTAAACCAACCCGACGCTCAGTTTCAGTGCGACGTTCTGCAGGAGCAGAAGCTGTCGCTACAGCTTGGGGTAATGCAACACCATCTGCTGCTAAAATAGTGGCAATTTTTGCGCCGGTAGCTACCTTATCACCAATTTTTACTAATACTTCTTGAATAGTACCAGCAAATGGCGACGGCACATCCATTGAAGCTTTGTCGCTTTCAAGTGTGATTAAAGTTGCTTCTTTCTTAATTACATCGCCAACTTTAATTGCAATTTCAATAATTGCTGCCGGTTTATCACTGCCAATATCTGGCAGGAACACATCACGCACAGCTGGAGCTGAAGCAGCACTAGCGGTGGGAACAGCTGCTGGTTTAGTTTCTTTAGCGGCTGCCGCAGCTTGAGTTTCCAACATCAAGATCGGGCTGCCCATAGAAACTTTATCACCAACTTTGACCAACAGTTCCTTGATCACACCTGCTTTGGGTGCAGGTATTTCCATAGTCGCCTTATCTGTTTCTAACGTAATTAATTCGGCATCGGCTTTTATTTCATCGCCAACTTTAACAGCAATACCAATAATTTCTACATTAGAATATTCGCCAATATCTGGCACTTTAATTTGCTCTAACATACAACTCTGTTCCTTAGACTAAGGTTGGACTAGTTTTGTCCGGATCTAATTTATATTTTTTGATCGCTTTGCTGACAATTTCAGGTTTAATCTTACCTTCATCGGCTAAAGCTTTCAGTGCTGCCACGACAACATAATAACGATCAACTTCAAAGAAATGGCGCAATGCAGCGCGTGAATCACTGCGTCCAAAACCATCTGTGCCTAATACGGTGTAAGTATGTGGGACAAATTGTCGCACTTGTTCTGGATAAGATTTCACATAATCAGTTGCAACGATCACAGGTCCTGCAACTGCTTGCAAGCATTCAGTAATATAGGCTGATTTTGGCTTGTCTTCTGGATGCATTCTGTTCCATCGTTCAACTTCTAGACCTTCGCGGGCTAATAAATTAAAACTTGTTGCACTCCAAACATCAGCGCTTACGGAAAAATCATTTTGCAACAGTTCAGCCGCTGCTATAACTTCGCGTAAAATCGTACCAGACCCCATTAACTGGACGTGTTCCTTTTGCACTTTCGGCGCAGATTGTAACTTATACAAACCTTTCAAAATACCGTCAACTGCATCTTCTGGCATTGCTGGATGTGAATAATTTTCATTCATTACAGTAATATAGTAAAACACGTCTTCTTGATTTTCGACCATACGTTTTAGGCCATCTTGAATAATTACAGCTAATTCAAAATTGAAGGTTGGATCATAGGTAATGCAATTTGGGATCAATCCAGCCATCACATGACTATGCCCATCTTCATGCTGCAATCCTTCACCATTTAAAGTAGTACGTCCAGAAGTTGCGCCGATTAAAAATCCACGTGCGCGTGAATCACCAGCAGCCCAAGCCAAATCTCCAATCCGCTGAAAACCAAACATGGAATAATATATATAAAAAGGTATCATCGCTTGATCATGCACGCTATAGCTGGTCGCGGACGCTAACCAAGAACAAAACGCACCGGCTTCATTTAAGCCCTCTTCGAGCATTTGTCCTTGCGCTGATTCTTTATAAAACATCACTTGCTCAGAATCCACCGGGGTATATTTTTGTCCCCATGGCGCATAAATTCCAAGCTGTCTAAATAATCCTTCCATACCAAAAGTACGCGCTTCATCCGGAATAATTGGCACTATTAGCTGGCCAATCGTTTTGTCTTTGCATAATTGCGTAATAATACGCACGAACGCCATAGTAGTAGAAATTTCTCGATCAGCAGTGCCACTGAAAAAGCTTTCAAATTCTTGCAATGCTGGCACAATAATTTTTGCACTAGCTTTCGTCCGCCGTTGTGGTAAATAGCCATGTAAAGCAGCACGACGTTCTTGCATATACTTCATCTCTGCACTATCTGGTGCAGGTTTATAAAATGGCACATCTTCAAGTTGTTTATCAGTGATTGGCAATTCAAATCTATCGCGGAACGCTCTTAATTGTTCAACTGTCATTTTCTTTGTGTTATGCGCAGTATTTAAACTTTCTCCAGCTGTACCTAGACCATATCCTTTAACTGTTTTGGTTAAAATTACTGTTGGCTGGCCTTTATGGTTCACTGCTGCATGGTAGGCGGCAAAAACCTTGCGTGGGTCATGTCCGCCACGTTGCAAATGTTCTAATTCATCATCACTCAAATGATTGACCATGGCTAATAAATCTGGATGTGTACCAAAGAATTGTTCTCTTACATACGCACCTTTGCGCGCAGCATAATTTTGATACTCTCCATCAACCACATCCATCATGCGCCGTTTAAGCAAGCCTTTGTGATCTTTAGCTATCAAATCATCCCAAGCACTAGACCAAATTACTTTAATTACATTCCAACCAGCACCTTTGAAATATCCTTCTAGTTCTTGAATAATTTTATGATTACCGCGTACGGGGCCATCTAAGCGTTGTAAATTACAATTAACCACAAAGATTAAATTGTCTAAATTTTCACGGCTGGCTACAGAGATGCAACCCATAGACTCTGGTTCATCCATTTCACCATCACCACAAAAACACCACACTTTTTGATCGCTGTGCGGAATCAAACCACGCGCTGCAAGATAACGTTGAATGCGAGCTTGGTAAATTGCTTGAATTGGACCAAGTCCCATCGAGACAGTTGGAAATTGCCAATAATCTGGCATTAACCATGGATGTGGATAGGAAGATAAACCCTTGCCAGCAATTTCTTGCCGAAAGTTAATCATTTGCTCTTCGCTAAGTCTGCCTTCCATAAACGAACGTGCATAAATACCTGGTGATG
>CAYPGU010000166.1:0-4109 GCA_964409995.1 uncultured Legionellaceae bacterium
AATCCATATAAGGACAATCCAATCCGTCCATAGCTATAAATTAAGTAAGTTGGATTGCTGCGTGGGTTATATAGTCACGCAGCCAGCGGCTGCAAAAAGCGCATCGCGATCGGGGTAGTTTGGATTCACCATATTGTATATGTACTCGTTACCAGATGCGCTAGAATCTGCAGCTGTAGTAACTATCGTACCATTAATATCGGCATAATAAATAAATATCCCAAAATCAAAACCATTGTCATCAATGCCAATTTGATCTTGATCAAAGTAAAATAACATTTCACCAAAATTATTGGTACAAGTATAACCTTCATCATTAAATGCAATTGAAATTACATATGCTGAAGAGAGATAAGAACTTAAAGTGGTTGGATCAGTTATAGCCGCTTGCGGTGATTCTAGCCCCAGGTGTGCCGCATCTGGAAAAACACCATGTACACTATAGTAATCAATAGCCTTTGATTTTAGCTGATCGACTACTGGAATAACCGAAATAATTTTAGCTTTCGCTTGGTATTCACGCATGTAGGGCAAGGCGATGATTGATAATATGCCAACGATGGCTATCACCACAATTAATTCAATTAATGAAAATCCCTTGCGTATCATATATTAGTTACTAGGTTAATATCTTCTTAAATAATAGCAGCAATAATCTAAACAGCAACTTGTCGACTTTTGTAATAAACTCAAAAATCAGTACCAAAGTTGGCATGCACGCGCCAGTGTTTATTCGTTACTGTATTCAAAGGTTTCGCTAAATCAAGTCTAAGATTGCCGATTGGTGTCTTATAACGTAGACCAACCCCAGCTGCAAAAGCAAGTGGGATCTTAGTGCTTAAGGCTGTGTTACCAGCATCAAAAAATACTACGCCATTGAGCTTCTCATATATATTGTGTTCAATCTCGGCACTGCCAATGGCTAAATATCTACCGCCGATCACTGAATCTTGATCTGATTGAACCTGACGTGGGCCTAAAGAGTTATATCTAAAACCGCGCACAGTATCTTCACCACCTGTGAAGAAACGTAAAGTTGGCGGCAAGGAATCAAATTCATTTTTTTTGCTTGCTACCGCTCCCAATGTAGTACGTAATAATAGACGCATCTTTTCTGTCAAAGGGAATATTTTTTTCGCATTCATAATAGCTTGTAATACACTTGCGTCAGATAAAACATCCTTCAACCCTGCACGAACTTGAAAATCTACTTTAGTGCCGAATTCGAAGTATTCTTTTTCATGCGCATCAGTCCAAGTCCACTTTACACTCGGCAATAAATATTTCTTGTTTTGATTTTTTTCACCAGTAACAATATGGAAAGTCTCTGTGAAATAACTTAAACCATATAAACTTTCGAATCTACCGCGTCGCATACCCTTAGTCAGGTATGCCTCTGCTTTACGACTGTATAATTCATCAAAATGCTGCTCTTGTCCCAAAGCACCAATCACATATTTATCTGTCGCTGGTTGACTACCAGGAATAATATAACTGACGCGTCCGATAGAGCGTACTTGCGATGCACTTACATTCGCTAAAAATTTATGTCCTGGAGTATTTTGTAATCGGTGAAGCCAACCTAAGCTGCCTCTAATGCCAGTATCTGTACCATAACCAGCACTGCCGGTATAACGATTTTTGGGTTTAACACTTAGACGGACTTGCACTGGGACGACTAGATTATTCGGATCGTGTAAGTCGGTAATCGGATCAAAACGAATTTTACTAAATAGATCGATACTTTCAAGATTTTTTTGGAATTCGATCAGCTTTTTCACTTCGTAACGTTCACCCGGTTTGAATGGCGCAAATCGCTCTAGGAAAAAGTCCGGATAAACTCCATCAATAAAAGTTATTTTGCCAAAAACATATTGCTTGCCGGTGTTAAGAGTAAGTTTGATATTAGCCAATGAACTTTTGCGATCCACTTCAATAATACTTTCAGTAAAATCAGCTTGTAAATATCCCAGGGAATTTAACTCAGATAATAGCTTTTCTTTAGTGCCTTCATAATCAGCGTGATTTAATGTGCGTCCAACGATTAATTTCGGTGTTATAAGCAACGGTTTAATACGAGGATCATTTTTCCCAGGGCCATCCAGTTGCAAAAAAATTAGGCTTATCGTGGTTGGCTTGCCTAAATCGATAACAAAATTGGCCACCCATTTATCTTGCTCGGGTGTGGCACCAGGGATTTGTGTCAAGGTTGGTTGAATAATCGCATTATAATAACCATATGCTTGCAGCGTAGTACTTATTTGTTCATCTGCAATATCATAAAGGTTACGTATGCGTGCTTCGGTTAATTTTGGTTCTGTTGTGGCATTATGCAAATGTAAGTCGGCGCGAATCAATTCAGCCATCTTCTTATCTACACCAGAAACCTCGACCTGCAAGCTTACTGCTAAGCTTAAACTAGGAAATATAACTAAAAATATAAGTGTCTTTAAACAACGCTTGAACATTTATTGCGGATTCTCCAAGCTTAATTCGCCGGAATCGTAGTCATATGCCAGGATTTCTGCATAACGCCCCCAATCAATGATAGTGCGCAAAATTCGATCAGACTCATCTTTAGAGAAATAATTTTCAAGTTCATCGAGGAAGGTTCGTTCCTGGGTGCGATGATTAGGCGATTGATCTAATACTTGACGAATATGTTGGGCTAAAGGGATATATTGCAGCAAATGTTGGGCAAAAATTTGCTTGCGTTCCAAAATCGTTGCATTAGCAAAACGTTTGCCTGCTTCAGTAAAGGTTAATTCACCTTCAGATATTTTGGCAAAGCGTAACATATCTAATACTTCCGTTAATGGGAAAACATTATTCACATCCAAATGTAAGGATTCAGACAATTCTGGCAGATTAACGTGGCCATCTACCTCACGTTCTTCCATAGCCTCTACCAAACCAGTTAATTCAGAAATATCTACAACAGGCAAACGATATGCATATTCAGGATGTTTCTCTTCCGCTTCATGCATCTCTGCTGCTTGTTCTTTAGCTTTGGCAACTCTTGAACGTTCACTTGTAGTCATAATCATATATATTTGATCCAGCAACTGCCGAAATTCCGGACTCTCAGTGTCGCGTGGGTATGGTAATTCAACATTTACCTCGGCTTGAATGGTCCCAGGATCGCTGGCGAAGATTACAATTCGATTTGCCATTAAGATTGCTTCTTCAATATCATGCGTTACGCAAATGATCCCTTTAATTTTTGTGCGCTTACTGCCCCAAAGATCTAACAAGTCGGAACGTAAGTTATCGGTAGTGAGAATATCTAAAGCCGAAAATGGTTCATCCATCAATAATATGTCTGGCTCAACTACCAGCGCGCGTGCGAAACCTACCCGTTGTCGCATACCACCTGATAATTCCTTCGGATAAGCAGACTCAAATCCGTCTAGGCCGATAGTATCAATAGCTTTAAGGGCGCGCTGCCGACGTTCCTTACGTTCTACGCCCATGGCTTCTAGGCCTAACTCCACATTCTCCAACACGCTGAGCCAAGGCAGTAATGCAAAGGATTGAAATACCATCGCTATGCCTTGCACTGGTTCTTTAATTAATTTGTCTCTGTAATAGAGGGAGCCGCTACTTGGCTTGATCAAACCAGCCATAAGACGCAACAAAGTTGATTTGCCAGAACCAGATTTACCTAATAAGCTGACAATCTCACCTTCATGCAACTGAAAGTTTATTTTATCTAAGACTAATAGCTCTTGGCGTTCCGCACTAATAAAAGATTTGGAAACTTCCGCGATATTAATTAAATTTGATGTGGTTGCTTGGTTCATATTAGGCATCCATAGTAAAACGTTCTTCGGCAATTTGATATAATTTTTGCCATAAGAACCGATTAAAAAATATTACATAAATACACATAACCCCAATACCGAGGGCAATCCGCGGGAAATCACCTTCAATACTCGATAAGGTAATATACTGTCCTAATCCAGTGGATATGATTGTATAATTTCCCCATTCTACATATTCAGCAACAATGCTGGCGTTCCAGCAACCACCAGCTGCGGCCATTGCACCAGTTACATAATCAGGGAATATTCCAGGTAATACCATTTTGCGCCACCAGAGCGGGCCTT
>CAYPGU010000167.1:0-4026 GCA_964409995.1 uncultured Legionellaceae bacterium
CCTCTATGCTTCCAGAATCAAAACCGGAGCAAAAGAGAACCTACACTGAGTTTGCTAAACAGTTCTTTAACTTGGCCGCACCCTACTGGCGTTCAGAACAAAAATTCTCTGCTTGGGCCTTACTAATAACGGTTATTAGTCTAAACTTTCTAACGATTTACTTTTCTGTTTTGGTCAATAAATGGAATGGTGCTTTTTTCGATGTTTTGCAAAACATGCAAAAGGATCAATATGTTCCACTATTACTTAGATTCTGTTGGATTATCGCCTTTTACATTGTGATTGCAGTTTCTAGTGCCTTTTTGCAAAGTGTGTTGTCATTCCGTTGGCGCATGTGGCTAACCCGACAAATGATGGGCAAATGGCTACATAATAGTACATTTTGCCGCCTGTTTACCTATCAAACAAAAACAGAGAATCCAGATCAGCGCATAAGTCATGACTTAGCAACATTTACCACTTCATCTTTATCATTGTCTCTGTCTATTATTTCAGAGATAACAACCGCAATTACATTCGGAATAATGCTATGGGCTTTATCGAGCAAAATGATATTTAATTTGCCAGGTGGCTATCAGGTTGATATTCCTGGTTTTATGTTGTGGCTAACATTGGTCTATGTATCGATTTGTACAGTGATAATATTTAAAACAGGTAAACCATTAATCAAGCTGGATTATAAGCAAGAAAAAGTCGAGGCAGATTTTCGCTTTAGCCTAATGCGTATTCGTGATCGACGAGATGAAGTTGCGGCTCTTAAAGGTGAAAAGGCCGAATACAGATTTTTAAACCGGAACTTGGCTGATGTAATCGAAAATTTTAAACATATTATCATCCGTAACATTTACGTAAATTCATTTCAAAACTTTTTCATTAATGCCACCACTATCGTTCCACTCTTGGCCGCTGCTCCTATGTTTTTTGCTGGAAGCATTACTTTAGGAATTTTGATGCAGATTGTTAATGCATTTTCTCGCGTAGAGGGATCGCTAATGTTATTTGCAACGCAATTCCAAACCTTCGCTGCTTGGAAAGCAACATTTGATCGTATTGTAGATTTCCGCAGTGAGATGGATGAGCTGCAAGACAAAATTGACCATAAGGATAATGCTTTGCAGTTATCGACACATGATGATGCGATTATTCATGTTGATAATCTACAGCTAAATTTACCTAACAGTAAAAGTCTTACCAATTTTAATTTTTCAATAGCGCCCAAAGAAAAGGTTTTAATTATGGGCCGCAGCGGTCTTGGTAAAAGTACTTTACTCAAATGTATCGCTGGGCATTGGCCGTTTGCGGCTGGTACAATCAAACGTCCAGATGACATTATGATTATTCCGCAAAAGCCCTATTTCCCTATCGGCTCTTTGCATGATTCTATTCTGTACCCAAATCTTGATCTGGAAGTTTCGGATGAAGAAGTTCGTCGAGTCCTGGGTGTTTGTCATCTAGAAAAACTAGCAGATCGCTTGCAAGAAAAAAGTGATTGGAATTCTACACTCTCACTTGGTGAGCAACAGCGTTTAAACTTCGTGCGGATTATTTTATCTAAACCAAAGGTTGTAATTATGGATGAACCAACAGCCTCGATGGATAAAAGTTTAGAAGCGGATATATTTAAAAATTTATTTATCGAATTGCCCGACACCACAGTGTTAACCATCGGTCATTCGCATGAACTAAAAGCATTGCATGCTCGCTGCATCACGATAGAGTAGTTAATCAGCGTGACATAGTATCTATACAGAGATAATGTTTTATAATTCTGTTAGTACATGTGCTGACCGCCATTAATTGAAAAATTTGAGCCTGTGATGTAACTTGACTCCTGCGCCGCCAAAAACCCTACTAGTCTTGCTACTTCAGTTGGCTCTGCGAGTCTTCCAAGTGGAATTTGTTTGATTATATCTTCCAAAATGTTGGGGGAAACTTTTTCTACCATAGGTGTTTTTACATAACCTGGTGAAACGGTGTTGACAGTTATGCCCTTCTTTGCGACTTCGTAGGCTAATGCTTTGGTAAAACCATGAATACCAGCTTTGGATGCGCAATAATTTGTTTGTCCGAATTGCCCTTTTTGTCCATTGATGGAAGATATATTAATTATTCTGCCATATTGGTTTTTGATCATATCTTTTAGAACGTTGCGTGTTACATTAAATGTGCTGTTTAAATTTGAATTTATTACATGATGCCATTGTTCAGGGGTCATTTTCGCTAATGTCGTATCTTCAGTAACACCAGCATTGTTAATTAAAATATCAATTTGTTTAAATTGCGATAGTACTTCGTTAACCATTTTTTCGGTCGAGGAAAAATCGGTTAGATCGGCAAAGAATATATCAATTTCATATCCATCTTTAGCTTGATCTTGTTGCCAATCTCTTGCGATAGCATGATCTCCACCCTTATTATAGGTCACAGCTACACGTGCGCCATTATCAATTAAATGGCGTGCAATTATGGTACCTATACCACCCATTCCACCGGTGACCAACGCTGTTTTACCTTTCATACTATTCTCTACAATTTGTAATTCTACTGCTAAAAATATAGTAGTTATTTAGCTTTTTGACAAACAATCCGGCTAGACTTAAACTTAAGTAAAATCCTGTGAGAATAATATGAGCAAGGCAGTATCGAAGACTTTGCCGCCAGAGGTTATTGAAAATCCAGCAGATACCGTCTTAGAAATATCGCGGTTATTGTCTGATTTAGTCAAACTTGCGCAACGTGATTTTCCAGTTACACTTCCCTATGAACTATTACAATATACACATACGATAGATTTATTTCGCAGCATTATTCTCAGCCAAGCTACAAGTCCAGCCAAAACAATTGCTCTCCAACAAGCATTTATGCATGATTTAACTAGAGTTTTTGTTAAATTCAATCATAAATTGGCTCGTCTACATGAGCCCCCAGGAACAACAACATCACAAAACATTAAACCTGATTCAAGATTTTCATGCCCAATTTGGAAAGAAAATGCATACTTCGAATTTTTAAAACGCATTTACTTTTTATTACGCAAATATAGTTTGACATGGTTGCATTCCTTAGAGGGGTTAGATAATAAAACGCGGCAGCAATTGCATTTTTACATAACTAATTTCACCAATTATTTTTCGCCATCAAATTATCCCTGGACGAATCCAGAAGTAACTATTAATACTATTGAAACAGGTGGTAATAATTTACTACGTGGTTACAGAAACTACTTAGAAGATTTAGTCATTAATCACGGCAAACTAAATATTCGTATGACTGATCTTAAAGCTTTTAAAGTTGGTGTAAATCTAGCTGTTACTCCTGGAAAGGTGATCTTTCAAAATGATTTAATGCAGTTAATCCAATATTCCCCAGCAACTGAATCAGTATGTACAACACCAATATTATTTGTTCCTCCATGGATTAATAAGTACTACGTATTAGATCTATCAGCACATAATTCACAAGTAAAATGGTTGGTTGGCCAAGGATTTACAGTTTTTATGATCTCATGGGTTAATCCTGATGCATCGTTAGGTAACAAAGAGTTTGCTGATTATATGCAGGAAGGTCCGATTGCTGCAGTCAATATGATTACTAAAACAATTAATTGTAAGTCTGTAAATATTGTAGGCTACTGTATAGGTGGCACATTGTTGGCTGCAACGCTCGCTTACATGAAGGCAACTGGTAATAATAAAATAAAAAGTGCATCATTTTTTATGTCTTTAATTAATTTTTCCAATCCTGGCGAAATTGGTGTTTATATTGATGAGGCCCAGATTGCTGCATTAGATAAATTAATGCAAGATAATGGATACTTAAACGGCAGTTTATTAGATATTGCGTTTAACACACTGCGTCCTAATGATTTAATTTGGCCATATTTTATTAATAACTATTTGTTGGGTAAACCATCAAAGCCATTTGATTTGCTGTATTGGAATGCAGATTCATCCAATCAAGCTTATAAAATGTATAGCTTTTATTTACACAATATGTATTTGCATAATCGATTACGTAAGCCTGGCG
>CAYPGU010000168.1:0-3905 GCA_964409995.1 uncultured Legionellaceae bacterium
CATGGTACAAGGCGATTTACGGCCTGATTTGACTATTGTCTTAGATATGGAAGACATAGATTTATGCTTATCGCGCGCCAAGGGTGTTGGCACTGGTGACAGAATAGAAATTGAAACCAGAGCTTTTTTTGAGCGAGCGCGCAAAATATATTTAGCCCGTGCGAACGGCAATCCTGCACGCTACAAGATTATCGATGCTGCTCAACCAGTTGAACAAATACATGCACAGATCCTTGCGGTTTTGAATGAAAAATTTGCTACTAGCTAAATTACAAGCTTTAACCATCGAGCATAATTTAGCGCATGCTTGGTTATTAAATGGTGGTAATCAAAATGATAATTTGCATTTGGTGCAACAGTTTGCACAATGGTTATTATGCTTAGATAAACATCATGAATTTGCTTGTGGTAAATGTAAAAGTTGTAGTTTATTGCAATCCAATTCACATCCAGATTTATATCGTTTAACCCCAGGCGAAGATAGCGATGCCATTCTAGTAGATGATGTGCGTGCTTTAAATGATTTTATTGTTTCTAGAGCGCAATTATCAGTATACAAAGTAGTGTTATTATGGCCGGCAGAAAAATTAAACCGCCAAGCAGCTAATGCCTTACTAAAAAAATTAGAAGAGCCAGGCGCTAATACTATATTCCTTATATTAACTGCAAATATAGATTTATTATTGCCAACGATCACAAGTCGTTGCCAAATTGTAAATTTATCCGCACCAAGTTTAGATTCAGCAGTACCAGCCGAAGTGAGCCAAATGGCGGCTGATTTACAAGCATTGTGGGTGCATAAATCTGCGACCCCGCTGCAAACAGTAGAGAGGTGGCTCAAGCTATGGCCAGATCAAGTGCTATACTGGTTTGAGCTAGTGATTGCCGATTTACTTATATATAAGAATACATCTGACCTAGCATTATGTCGGTATCCATTGCTAGAACAGGCAGCGATAAGCAATGTAGTACCCAGTTCTAAATTATGGGCTATGTCAGAACGGATTCGTCAGGCCTTGCGTGGTCGAGCTATTAAGCAAAAGCCAAATATGCAGTTAATATTAGAAGATATAATTTTATAATAATAATGGAGGGGTTCGATGGCTGGCGACGGAGTAGATGACCCAAATAAAGAAAAAGCGCCGGATACGATAGCCACAGAAGCCGTTGTTCCGCAACCACCGCCTGAGCCAACAGTAACTCCGATTGAAACTGCCGCAGTGCCGGCTGAAACGACAACTACCGCCGAAGCAACGGCGCAGTCAATTAAACCAGCAGAAAAATTAGACAGTTTGGGTAAACCATTACCAAAACGTAAAACCTTATCAATTGGCATTAGAGATCGAGCAGTTTTATACGCAGCATATATGTCATTTTTGAAATATGGTGGTTTATTTATTCCAACCAAAAAATCATTTACGATGTCAGAGCAATGTATTTTGATCATCACTTTACCTAACGATACAGAAAAATATACAGTAAATGGAAAAGTAGTATGGATCACGCCACCTGGCGCCCAAGATAATAAAGCTGGTGGAATTGGCATTGAATTTGCTGATGATCGCGATGGGGATAAATTGCGCCGCCGTATTGAGGAAATTCTTGGCCCGCTCTTGCAATCTAATAATATTACCCATACGATGTAATTTTTTTGAGAAATATCAATGTACGCTGATTCACACTGCCATTTACAACTAATTGACTACGACAAACTTGGTATCGATATGGATGCTGCGGTGCAAAACGCGCGCGAAAATCAAGTCGAATATTTGTTATGTGTGGCGACACATTTTGATCAAAACGCAACCTTGCGCAAAATAGCTGACAAGTATAGCAACGTGCGAATTTCGGTTGGACTGCATCCAAATGATCCGATCGATCCAGAACCAACACTAGAAGATTTCTTGCAAGCACAAAATCATCCGGCAGTAGTTGCAATCGGTGAAACTGGTTTAGATTATTATCGTACTGAAGCACATACGCAATGGCAACAAGAACGCTTTATAACCCACATTCGTGCCGCTAAAGAATGCAACAAACCATTAATAATTCACAGTCGTATGGCCAAACAAGATACTTTAGATATCTTACGTCGTGAAAATGCCGCAACCGTTGGTGGCGTCTTGCATTGTTTTACTGAAGATTTAGATATGGCTCTCCAAGGCATCGATTTAAATTTTTATATCTCATTTTCTGGGATTGTTACATTTAAAAACTCAAAAGAGCTACAAGAAGTAGCGCGTCAAGTGCCATTAGAGCGAATGTTAATCGAAACAGATTGCCCATTTTTAGCTCCTGATCCAGTGCGTGGTCATGTCAACCAACCTGCCAATGTACGATATGTGGCAGAGTTCATTGCGCGTTTAAAAAATATAGATTTACAAGCTCTAGCGGATCAAACTACTGCTAATTATAAAAGTTTATTCAAGGTTGGTAGCTTATAGATCATTATCCACCTTGGTAGTCATACCTATATATTCTTAACTTTGAGAGTAAGTTTTAGTTGAAAAACTTCATATGGATTGTCTATAAGTATGTGAATTGAGGATACAAGTTCGCTACTTTTTAATGAAATTATATCATGCACTCACAATAATAGCCCTAACCTGCAACCCAGTAGTTACTTCTGCTGTGAATGGAACTTGGTTTTCAACTCCAGTTGATGGGACATATAGTAACCTCGCGAATTGGGTAGGTGGTATTGTACCTGGCTATACCGGTGGTGCTGGGGAGAATAATGACATCGCTAATTTTGGGGCCTCAACAATCAAGGCCTTAACTTTATCGCAAGATTTGTGGGTTGGTGGTTTTAGTATCAGTTCATCTGGTTATTCGTTTAATGTAGGTACCAATAATCTTGTTATGTTTGGTGATGGGGCAGGAGGTGGCGGTATTAGCGTGAGCAGTGGTACTGCTTCAGTTTCTTTGACAGGTCCTGGTGGCTTTACAGCAACAGGTGGCAATTATAATAATGTTACATTTAATGCCTCAAGCGCAACAATGTCATTCAGTGAAAACAGCAGCGGTGGTAATAACTTAGTAATATCTACAAGCGGATCTTCAAGTGTATCGTTCGAAACTACTTCATTTACTATTGGTTCCATCTCTGGGTTTGGCAATTATACAATTAGTACTGCACTAACTATTGGCGGAAACAATTCATCCAATTCAGTAAACGCATCGGCAACAGGTTCTGGCTCAGTAACCAAAGTAGGTTCGGGCACTCTGACACTTTTAAATACATGGGGGCACTCTGGTGGTACTACCATTTCAGCAGGAGCACTGCAACTAGGGGGCAATGGTTCAACTGGTGGGTTAGCAATAAATGGTGCAATCCTAAATAATGCTACTTTAATAGTACATAAAACATCTGGTACTACGTTGAATGGAATTATTTCTGGAACTGGTGCTCTAATAAAACGTGGTACAGCAGCATTAACTTTGGGAGGTGCTAATACCTTTTCTGGCGGAACAACGCTAGAGGCAGGTACATTATCGCTTAGCAATAACTCAGCTTTAGGTACAGGTATAATTACAATTGCTGGCAACGGTAATTTGCAGTCAAATAATGATTCTAGAAATCTATCGAATAACATAGTTATAAATAATGGCGTATCACTAGGTTTTTCTTCTACTAATAATATAACCTTGTCAGGTTCTATTTCTGGTGCAGGTGGAATATCTAAAACTAATACTAACACTGTATTTCTTACTGGAACAAACTCTTATACAGGTGGAACAAGTATTGCATCTGGCACAATTCAGGGTGATACTACTAGTTTACAAGGTAATATAACTAATAATTCTGCGATTATTTTTTCGCAAACAACTAATGGTACATATGGTCAGGTAATCTCTGGCACTGGTACAGTCACAAGTAATCTCTTATAACTACAATATCATAG
>CAYPGU010000169.1:0-3896 GCA_964409995.1 uncultured Legionellaceae bacterium
GCGGGCCTTTGACACCAAAATTTTTCACAGCCAGACGTACATCTTTTGGAATTTTTGAAGCGCCGCTGATAACATTGAACAGTATGTACCATTGGGTGCCAAGTATCATCAAGGGCATAGTCCAGATGTTCTTATTCAAATTATATTTAATAATTAATAGCACCACTAATGGATAAAACAAATTGGCGGGGAAAGCAGCTAGAAATTGAATCAAAGGTTGCACGATTACTGTTAATTTGGGGCGTAATCCGATCCAAACACCAATTGGAATCCAAATAATTGAGGCGACAACAATTAAGATGGCGACTTTAAGCGCGGTCAAAAATCCCAAATAAAATACATGTATTACTTCGATAATTTCTATATCATTATAAATTAAGGTTACTAAGGCGATTGCAGTTAGAATTAAGCTGGCGATTAAAACGGTATTCCAGCAAATCAGGGTAGTGTTAGAAATAGCCTGGATTGCTGTGGTGCTGAGTGATTTGCGCGGTGTTAAACGACGATAAGTATTGGCAAACCAATCGCGGACAATATCAAACATTACCTCAGTGTTTTTAAGTAGGCGTGTTTTAGCCAGCAAATTAAAAAACCACGATTCATACATTTCTGTTTCATCATCAATTTCTGGTTTAAATTTTTCTGCCCAGGTTAATAGCGGGCGAAACAGCAGTTGATCATATAAAATTATCACAATTAACATGGCAATGATTGCGTAGAATAACGCAGTTAGATTTGCTTCATGAATGGCTTTGTAAATATACGAACCTATCCCTGGCAAAGTTATCTTTTGTTTTGAAACTTCAATTGATTCAGATAAAACCACGAAAAACCAGCCGGCCGACATAGACACCATGGTATTCCAGATCAGCGATTGCATTCCATGTGGGACTTCTATTTTCCAAAATTTTTGCCAAGCTGAAAGATGGTACATGCTGGCCACTTCTTTCAAGTCATGCGGGATGGTACGTAACGATTGATATAAACTCAAAATCATATTCCAGACTTGCGAAGTAAAAATCGCAAATATGGCCGCACATTCCGGACCGAGTATACTGTTGGGGAATAAGCGGATGAATCCAACGACGGTAATCGCCAACATCCCGAGCACAGGAATTGATTGCATAACGTCGACTAAAGGGAGAATAAATTTTTCCGCTTGGCGATTTTTGGCTGCTAGGGGAGCGAGGGTAAAGGTCACCGCAAGGGAGAAGAACATCGCAATAAACATCCGCAGAACTGAGTTGACTGCATATCCTGGCAAGGCGCTCGGCTCAAGAGAAATCTCAATTGGGTTACCAACTTGGTATGGGAGGGCCATACGCGATGCGCCCCAGGCAATAGCAGATAAAATACCAAACACGATAAATAGCACCACAACATCCCAGATATTGGGCGTTAAAGTGGTGGCGGCACGCGATGATTGATAACGTGGTTGTGTCATAGGAATAGTATACTCTTATTATACGACACAGGCCTTGAGATAATGTTAACTAGCCCTGTATAATCGCTGAAATTATCGTGGAGTGGATCGTATGAAAATTCGGCTAGCATTGCAAATCTTTTTCCTGGCTGTTCTTAGCATGTTATTTTGCAACCCAACTTATGCTGTTGCAATGCAGCGATTAAATATGATCACGCTAGATATCGCTGATAGCGCAACTGAAACCAGGGCGCAAATATTACCGCAGGCCATGGCGCAAGTAGTGCTAAGGATCTCCAGCTCACGCGCTGTCTTGCAACACCCAGACTTTATTCAAGCTCAGCAACAAGTCGACAAATACTTAGATGGTTTTGCCTACCAAGAACAAGCCAATGAAGAGGGGGCTGCGCCATCTCTAAAAATCACTTTGCAATTTAATGAAAAAATGATTGAACAACTTTTAACCAAAATGGGTCGTTCAGCATTAAGCAAAAATCGTCCTTCAACTTTATTTTGGCTAGTGGTGGAAAATGCTGATTACACTGAGTTTGTTGATCGGACAAAGCATAATGAATTGGTAACGAAGATTGATAGCTTGGGCTTAAACTATGGCATCCCAACCTTGATGCCGCTATTAGATTTACCGGAACGGTTATTTGTGAATGAAAACGATGTTTTAAGTTTTAACGAAGCTACCTTGCAACAAGCAGCTGGACGTTACAATGCTGATATGGTGGTCGCTGGTAAATTGAAACAGGTCGATGGAGTTTGGCAGTGCGAATGGCGTTTGCTCGGCGGGATGCAAAATGTAGCTTGGCAAAGTTCAAGTCCAAGTTTAGATGAAGAATTTGAAGGTATGTTCAACCAACTAGCAGACAAATTAATTTCTCGTTATGGGCGTGCGTATAATTCTAAAGTAGCCCGTCAAAGCGTATCTTTGCATGTAAATGGCGTAGAAAATGCTGGCGATTATGCCCGCGTACTGGATTATTTGAAAAAATTAACTCCAATCAAACAGGTAGAAGTGAGCAGCATTTCTGGCTCTGAAGCAGTATTCGTCTTAACTGCAGATGGCGGTAAAGAAGCAATCAGCAAAGCTTTAAGTATGGATTCAACGCTAGTATTAGAATTTAATAACTTAGCGCAACAAACCGAACACTCCGATCACTTGTTATACAGGGTTGGCTTGTGAATGAACAACAACTTACATTAGGCTTTGAGTTACGCGATGATGCGACATTTGCCAGCTTTATGGCGTCTGGTAATCAAGAAGCTTTCACCACGATTCTGAATTTTGCGCAAGGCAAAACGGATAAGTTTGTGTATATTTGGGGACCGACAGGCTCAGGTCGTACGCATTTACTACAGGCTTGCTGTCATGCGGTTTCACAATTAAACCAATCTGCGGTGTATTTTACCTTACGAGATTTGCAATCATTAACGATTGATTTATTCGTGGGATTAGAAAACTTAGATTTAATTTGTCTAGACGATATAGAACATATTGCTGGGAATGCTGCGTGGGAAGAACAGCTGTTTCATTTATTTAACCGGTTGCGTGCCAATAACAAACGTTTATTGATTGCCTCGAGTATGCCGCCGGCACAATTAGCAATTAAATTAGCCGATTTAAAATCGCGTTTGACTTGGGGTATTATTTATCAACTACATGCCTTGGATGATGAGCAAAAATTAATTGCTTTACAGTTACGTGCGCAAGGCCGTGGCATTGATTTAGAAGATGCAGTGGGCAGATATTTGCTGCGTCGCTGCGCACGTAATATGGCAGAATTGTTCACAACTTTAGAAGAATTAGATCGCGCCTCATTAGTTAATCAACGGCGTATTACAATTCCGTTCGTGAAGGAAGTGTTAGGGTTTTAAGAAATACTATTGCCCATTAGCGAAATTTAGGCTTTGCAGCTGCTGTAGAATCAGGAAATTTAAATTTAAGATACGCAACGATTGCTAGTTCTGTTGGTCCCAT
Source organism: uncultured Legionellaceae bacterium (assembly GCA_964409995.1). Classification (GTDB taxonomy): domain Bacteria; phylum Pseudomonadota; class Gammaproteobacteria; order UBA6186; family Azoamicaceae; genus JAGVLG01. Next base: position 3,411 of record CAYPGU010000169.1, read on the forward strand.
AAAGGTCATTTGCTTATTATCTAACTCTAAGCCAGTTAAGGGATCTGTGTTATTATTCTCAAGCCATTTATTAATACTCTCGTAATCATAAACATTCCCAGATGATAGCTTTACGGGTATCCGCATTAGATCATGAGATATGGGGCATATATACTTTTTAGGGAACAGGGCATCATTAAGTTGTTCACTGGTAATATGATGTTCATCTATAAAGCTTGTAACTTTAGATTCTCTACCTAGCGCAGCAGCCAAACTAACCATCATGCTAGACAAATGCTCTTCAAGATTATCCTCACTAGCTGATATGTACTTATTATCATCTATGGCTGCTAGCAGAACTATGATTCTCTGCTCAGGTGATTCATTGTCTTCATGTTTTGATCTAATCGAAGATTTGCCTACCTTGAGGTAGGTATCTTCATCGAAAAAATCTACTCTGTCTTTGATCTCTGCTAAATCATTTCTGACTTGAGCTTCCCATTGTTC
>CAYPGU010000170.1:0-3896 GCA_964409995.1 uncultured Legionellaceae bacterium
ATGCTTAGTTGATACTTCGGCATTTCCAACCCTCTTACCTTTAAGTTTAGAAGCTTCAATCAATTCTGCAGCATATTTTCCAATTGGATTGCGAAAAACTGATCCACAACTCGGTAAACCTATAGGCTGCGTGGCGTTTCGACGCTGTAGTAATTCTTTAATTTGCGTTTGTGCCAAATTTTGATCGCCAGGCAAAAATTTAAGGTGCGCACCTAAGAACCATTCTTGCTCTGGTCCTTGTACTGAACGATAACCAATTTTATATTCACTGGGTTGTCGCACAAATATTTCGCCCTGCCGATTAATTACTTCAACTGCCGTCACATGCGACCAAGTCTCAGATCCCCAAGCGCCAGCATTCATTGCCAATGCGCCACCTAAAGTGCCTGGGATACCGGCAAAAAACTCTCCACCTACCACGGCATGCTTGGCGGTAAACTTAGCAATCTTGGCACACGATATTCCAGCCCCGACTTTCACCACTAAACCTGCATTAGGATCTTGCTCGATTATTTCGAGTTCAGAGTGCATCTTGTAAGTATGAATCACTGTGCCCGCAAAACCGGCATCTCGAATCAAAACATTTGAACCCAAGCCCAACCAAAATAAAGGTTCCGTAGAGGGTAAAGCTTGCAAAAAATTCTGTAAATCACGATTATCACGGGGACGAAAATATTGTTGCGCAGGGCCACCGATATGCCAGGTCGTATAGCGACCTAAAGGCTCATTAACTAATAAAAGGCCAGTAAATTTATTTGCTAAAATATTATTATTAGACATAATTTTATAACTGATTTACAAGGAAATAACATAATTCGTTTTCAAACTGCTTCAGCATCGCATTCGATTCAACTGCACCATTGATCATAATAATCACGATCAATTCATGCTTGCTACGTGTAGTCAAATATCCAGACAGTGCTGACACCCCTTTGAGCGTGCCAGTTTTAGCTTTGATATTAGTTTTAGTATCAAACGAAGCAAAACGCCGTTGCAAAGTTCCATTTACCCCAGATATAGATAATGCTTCGCGGAAATGCGCACTTAACTTCGCTTCGTGATGCATAGTGTATAACAATCGCGAAATATGCAGCGGGGTTAATAAATTATACCGTGATTCACCGGAACCATCAAACAAACGCGTTTGCGTAAAATCTATCCCGGTCACTTCGGATAAAATCTTTTGCGTTGCAAACGCACCAGTGCGGAACGATCCTTTACCAAATAATTGCGCGCCTAAGGTTTTGGTTAAGCTTTCGGCGTACAAATTATTCGAATCACCCAAAATTGCATTTAACAACACATGCAGCGGTGGCGATTCATGATGCGCTAAACGATGTAAATGTTTCGGCACCGGCATAAATTTAATTTTGCCGTTAAATTTGATATTTACTTTTTCAAAGCCTTCAAGAATTAAACGCTGCGCCATCAAGCGTGGATTTTTAACTGCTAGGCGTAAATGAACCGGTTGAGTTCCAAGCGGCCAACACCCATCGATATTCACATTATTTTGTTCATCAACTGCAGCATTCAATTGACAGATGGTCTCGCTATCTTCAAAGGTCACCGAACGAATATTTGCAGTTAATTTACGAAATTTCGCACCCGGATACATCGGCTCTAATTTTGCTGCAACCTGACCGCCAATTTCGTTGGCAGGAAATAAGGTGACACCAAATTGATTTCGATCGATAATAATTGCTGACACTGGCGCAGCATGATACCAACTGGTTGAATCCCAGGTCCAACCGTGCCCCAACAATGGCCCTTCAAAAATACTATCATCGATGATTAAATCACCTTTGATCTCTTTAACGTGCGTTTCTTGTAATTTTTTAATTAAACTATGCAGATTTGCTAATTGAAAACTTGGATCACCACTAAACTTAAAGGCCACGTCAGATTTATGCACGCCATTAACCAGTTTGGCAGGATCATAATATAAACTAGTATCATATTTGTAATCTGGGCCAAGTTGTTTCAGTCCAGCTGCTGCAGTAAACAACTTAGTAGTACTCGCTGGTACAAAATGTTTTGAACCATGATAATCGTACAGAATTTTGCCAGATTCCACATCTTGCACAATCACTCCAACCGTAGCTTCGGAAAGATTGTCTTTGATCATGCGAGTGATTTTTTCATTTAAATCAAGCGCGGCTTGGGCAAAGGCTAAATTAGTTACGAACAACATCCCAAGACAAGTCAGCAAAAGCTTTGGTGCTAATCTCATGCCATGCTCTCTTCTAAACTGGCTGCCAGTTGTTTCGCCAGTTTGCCAATATCTCCAGCACCTTGCGTTAAAACTATATCTCCATCATGCAAAACACTTTGCAACGTATCTAATAGCTGTGCATTATCTGGCACAAAAATTGGATCAACTATGCCACGATGCCGTATATTGCCGCACAGTGTGCGACTATCTACGCCAGGAATTGCTAACTCACCAGCTGCATAAATCTCTAGCATCAACAGCACATCTACTTCAGACAAAGTTGCCGCAAAATCTTCAAATAAAGATTTGGTACGTGAATAGCGATGTGGTTGATAAATCATCACCAAGCGGCGTCCAGGCCAACTACCGCGCACCGCATCAATTACGGCTTGCACTTCGCGTGGGTGATGTCCATAGTCGTCTAATAATGTTACTTGTTTTCCAGCTAAACAATATTCGCCCAAAACTTGAAAACGACGTCCAACGCCTTTGAATTGTTCCAAACCTTCTTGAATAGTAGTTAATGCAATGTTTGCATCCAAAGCTACGGCAATTGCAGCCAAAGAATTTAAGACATTATGCTTGCCAGATAGGTTCACTCGCATCGGGATTATTTCTGCGCAGCCTGGGATCTTCATATTAAAAATTGTTTGCCGGCCAATTACTTGCCAATCCAAAGCGCGAATATCTGCATCAGAGGAAAAACCATAAGTGATATATGGTCGGGTAATTTGCGGAATTATACTGCGTACAGCTGGATCATCGATGCATAACACTGCTAGACCGTAAAATGGTAAACGTTGAATAAATTCCAAAAAGGTCGCACACAATTTACCAAAATCATCGTCATAGGTTTCCATATGATCGCGATCAATATTCGTGACAACACTGACCATGGGGCTTAAGTGTAAAAATGAAGCATCGCTTTCGTCCGCTTCAGCGATAAAATATTGTCCCTGCCCAAGCTTAGCGTTAAAGCCAAAACTATTCACTTGACCGCCAACAACAAACGTTGGATCTAAATTTGCTGCCGCAAACATGGTAGCAATTAAGCTAGTGGTAGTTGTTTTACCATGTGTGCCAGCCACAGCTATGCCTTGCTTAAAACGCATCAGCTCCGCCAACATTTCGGCGCGCGGTACGATTGGGATACGGCGCATACGTGCGGTTTCCAATTCAATATTATTCGTCGCAACCGCAGTTGAGACAACTAGCACATCACATTCAGCAACATTATCCGCAATGTGTGAATAAGTAATTTTGATACCCAGATTTGCTAAGCGTTCGGTGGATGAATTTTTGCTTACGTCAGAACCGGTAACGGTATAGCCCAAATTTGCTAGCACTTCAGCAATCCCACTCATGCCAATGCCGCCAATACCAACGAAATGAATATTCTTAATTCTGCGCATACCAGGATGCAAATTTAAATTTTGATTGAGGGTGTCCACCAAGATCTCCAAATTTAGGCTTATAGCTAAGTAGGTGCTTTAAATTAATAAAGGTATCGAGCGAGATTGTATAATGAAATGTCGATCTGCGCTATAGCCACCGGATTTAGTTATGGCGGGGTGGGCGTTTTGCTGGCACTTCGAATCGATTGTCTGGCTTACGTTTCAATGCATGTCGCAAGGACCAGGTTTTACCTTCGTCTAAAAGCAAACCCGCATTACGGTTGGCTGAA
>CAYPGU010000171.1:0-3884 GCA_964409995.1 uncultured Legionellaceae bacterium
GACGGTTCAAGTCACCAACCACATCGCCCATGTATTCTTCTGGAGTTACAACTTCCACACTCATAATTGGTTCAAGAATTACTGCGCCAGCCTTTAAAGCGCCAGACTTGAATCCTTGTGAACCAGCAATCTTAAATGCATTTTCATTCGAATCTACTTCGTGGTATGAGCCATCAAACAATGTAACCACAACGTCTACAACCGGGTAACCAGCTAACACGCCGTTTTGCGTCTGCTCAAACACACCCTTCTCAACGGCTGGGATATATTCTCTTGGAACAGCACCACCAACGATTTCATTTACGAACTTAAAGCCAGCACCAGTTTCATTTGGTTCAATCTTCAACCAAACATGACCGTATTGGCCACGACCACCAGTCTGCTTAATGTACTTACCTTCTTGCTCAACCGCTTTAGTGATAGTTTCACGGTATGCTACTTGTGGTTTACCCACATTAGCTTCCACGCCAAACTCACGCTTCATACGATCAACAATAATTTCTAAGTGCAGCTCACCCATTCCAGCAATAATTGTTTGGCCAGTTTCTTCATCGGTCCAAACTCTGAATGATGGATCTTCTTGAGCTAATTTACCTAATGCAACACCCATCTTTTCTTGGTCTTGCTTAGTCTTTGGCTCAACAGCAACGTTAATAACTGGTTCTGGGAATTCCATACGTTCTAGAATGATTACATCGCTATCGGAACATAGAGTATCACCAGTAGTAGTACCTTTGAGCCCCACAGCGGCAACGATATCACCGGCATGAACTTCTTTGATTTCTTCACGATTGTTCGCATGCATTCTTAACAAGCGACCAATTCGTTCTTTCTTTTGTTTAACAGAGTTAACTACGCCATCGCCTGACTTCAAAACTCCTGAGTAAACACGTAAGTAGGTAATAGAGCCCACGTAAGGATCAGTAGCGATCTTAAATGCTAAAGCAGAGAATGGCTCTTTATCATCACAATGACGTTCTGCATGAGTCTCGCCATCTTCAAGAATCCCTTGAATAGCTGGGACGTCTAATGGTGATGGCATAAATTCGATAACAGCATCCAACATTGCCTGCACGCCTTTGTTCTTAAAAGCACTGCCACAAACCATTGGCACGATTTCATTACGAATTGTTCTTTCACGCAGGCCTTTCTTGATTTCTTCAGGACTTAAAGTATGCCCTTCAAGATATCTTTCCATCAAATCTTCATTAGCTTCAGCAGCTGCTTCAACCATCAATTCGCGCCATTTTTCGCATTCAGCTTGCATGCTACTTGGGATGTCGCGTAATTCGAACTTAACGCCTTTATTTTCTTCTTCCCAATACACAGCCTTCATTTGAATTAAATCAACAACACCTTCAAAGTTTTCTTCAGCTCCAATAGGTAACTGGATAGGTATTGGATTGGAACCCAAACGAGTTCTAACTTGCTCAACTACGCGTAAGAAATCCGCACCAGGGCGATCCATTTTGTTTACAAATGCCATTCTTGGTACACGATATTTATTCGCTTGACGCCATACTGTTTCTGATTGTGGTTCTACACCACCTACAGCACAGAATACAGCGCATGCGCCGTCTAGAACACGCAAAGATCTCTCTACTTCAATTGTAAAGTCTACGTGGCCCGGCGTATCAATGATATTAATACGGTGAATCGGATATTGCTTAGCCATACCGCTCCAGAAGCAAGTAGTAGCCGCTGAAGTAATAGTAATACCGCGTTCTTGTTCTTGTGGCATCCAGTCCATAATGGCTGCGCCATCATGCACTTCACCAATTTTGTGTGAAACACCCGTATAGAATAGGATTCGTTCAGTTGTAGTAGTCTTACCTGCATCAATATGGGCCATAATGCCGATATTTCTGCATTTATCTTTTGCTACTGTTATTGCATCTATCTCAGCCACTTTAAACCCTTACCAACGATAATGTGAAAACGCTTTATTCGCTTCGGCCATGCTGTGTGTCGTTTCACGTTTCTTCACAGCGCCGCCTTTACCCTTACTGCCACCAGTTGAACTTTCTTCATCTGCAGCATCTAAAATTTCTCCAGCAAGCTTGAATACCATGCCTTTCTCGCCACGTTTTCTAGAAAACTCCACTAGCCAACGCATAGCTAAAGTAACTGCACGATTGTTATTCACTTCGATTGGCACTTGATATGTAGCACCACCAACACGACGTGATTTCACTTCAACAACTGGACGAATGTGCTCTAAAGCACGCTCAAAAACTGCAAGCGGATTAGTAGCTTTAGTTTTTTGCTTCACTACTTCCAAAGCTTGATACACAATACTTTCCGCAACTGATTTTTTACCTTAAACCATTAAATGATTGATAAACTTAGCCAACAGCTGACTACCATAAACTGGATCTGCTTGTATAACTCGTTTCGCTGCTACTCTTCTTCTTGGCATATTACACCTAAATAATTAACCGTTACTTTTTGTCAGTTTTTTTACCACTGTCAGCCTTTTTACCGCGCTTTTCACCGTACTTAGAACGGCCTTGCTTACGGCCTTGAACACCTTGCGTATCCAAGCTACCGCGTACTACTTTATAGCGCACACCTGGTAAATCTTTTACACGACCACCGCGAATTAACACTACAGAGTGTTCTTGTAGATTATGCCCTTCACCCTGAATGTATGCGGTTACTTCAAAACTGTTAGTTAAGCGTACCCGACAAACTTTACGTAAAGCTGAGTTAGGTTTTTTAGGGGTGGTGGTATAAACACGTATGCATACCCCACGACGCTGTGGACAACCCTGCAAGGCTGGCGTCTTGGTTTTTACTTTTGTTACTGTCCGCGCACCGCGAACTAACTGATTAACTGTAGCCATAGGAAGACTGTGCTCCAAATTTCATCTCAAAAAATAAATAGACAGAATACCCCAACGCCTATTTTACTTAGGAGCCGGATTCTACACTAGGCAGGCAATCTCTGTCAAACACCTGCACGCACATAGGGTTACGGTCAAAATAATGCAACCCGTTGTTATAAAGTACCGAAAAAACCTGGCCATAGTAGCACAGATATGTGTGGGGTGGTAGTTATTTAAGGTCTTTTTTAAGCCTTTCCTTCAATCAAGCTATTCGGCTAATCAAATATAGCGAGGGGATTTTAGTTTGGTTTGGTAGCGTGCAATTGCACATAGGAACTAAATATCGAAAATTGATTCTAAATAAAATAGTATTTCGCTGTGGGATAGCCAAATGTCTGGTAGCAATTTTCAATCGTTAGCCTCATTAATCAATAAAAGCTTTCAAACTATTGAGGAAGCTATTGGTACTATAAATAGGTATAGGCTAAGTAAAGAGCAGCTACGCAAAGAATTGATTGAAGCTTTTGCAATGCCGCTAAGTGAGGATTATCCAGCTGAAACCAAAACTAGATTGTTAAAGTGCCTGGTAGATAAATGTAAACAATACGGTATTAAAAGTGCCGATTTTATACTAGAGGCACAAGGAGCATCCTTCTTACAATATGCGGCTGTCAACGCTAGGGACCTTGCAGATTTCGTCGCAATGTACACTGCTTTGTCCGATGAAGCTGCAAGCCTAGATAATTTCAAAAATAATTGTTTGATTTATGCACTACGTAACCAAAGTGGAAAGTCGAAAGATATTGCCTTATTTTTATTATCCAAACATCCAGAACTGGCAAAACAACCTGAAGGGTCGATCTACCCATCAGCCCTGCATTATGCATGTTGCAAAAATAAGATGGGTGAAGTGATTGATAAATTATTATCCCTTGGAGCAAATCCCAAAGCTACTTTTACTAAATGGCCAGTAAGCAGGCTATTACATAAAGAAAAGTTTATGCAGTTGGTAAATGCCCGCGCATATCAATTATATTTGCGCACACAAGTACTCAG
>CAYPGU010000172.1:0-3856 GCA_964409995.1 uncultured Legionellaceae bacterium
CATTAAACTAATTACAAAAATTAATAGCTCTGCAGATAGTTTTATAGATGACTGATGAGCGCGTTGAACCATTGCTTTCATAACATAAACTCCTGTAATGTGTATTTGTTCTATAACATTGAGGCACAACAAGAGTCAACATTTTAGATGTGGGCTATAATTTTTTATAATATATAATAGAATAATTACACCCATGTTAAATTAAGCGAGCCACAAGATGATAAGTTTTTGTAAGTTAAAAAATATTATAAATATTATAAATATTGTTCTATTGGTTAACTTATTCTCCCTTACGCTGAATGTAGAAAATTCGCAGCCAAATAATTTATAACGCACAAAGTTACCGATCCAAGCACCGAATTATCCTGAAAGTACAGTGTTAGATGCGCGTGATGCAACCCCTCCAAAACGTTTCGAAATTACAGCACCAACAGAAGCCCCGAATGTACTTGTCATTTTGCTAGATGATATGGGATTTGGCCAATCGAGCGCCTTTGGCGGACCGATAAACATGCCAAGTCTAAATAATTTAGCTGAAAATGGCTTACGTTATAATAAATTCCACACCACTGCTCTCTGCTCTCCAACACGCATGGCTTTACTCACAGGACGCAATCATCATATGAGTAATACTGGCGCAATTATGGAATTAGCTACGGCTTTTCCGGGAAATACTGGTGTACGTCCAGATAGTATCGCTACCTTGCCAGAAATCTTACAAATGAATGGTTATGCAACAGCGGCTTTTGGTAAATATCATGAAACTCCACCATGGGAACTAAGTGTTTCTGGGCCATTTAAACGTTGGCCCACCCAATCAGGTTTTGACAAATTCTATGGCTTTATTGGTGGAGAGACTAATCAATGGTCGCCATATATTTATGATGGTATGACAAATGTTGAAACTCCACGTGATCCAAATTATCACTTTATGACGGATATGACTAATCAGGCTATCAATTGGGTTAAAGCAGAAAAAACCTTAACTCCAAATAAACCATTTTTTATCTATTTTGCTCCTGGCGCAACACACGCTCCACATCATGTACCCAAAGAATGGATTGCAAAATATAAAGGGCAATTTGATATGGGTTGGGATAAATTACGTGAACAGACTCTAGCTCGGCAGAAGGAATTAGGTGTTGTACCAGAGAATACTGTGCTTGCACCAAAGCCAGGGTATATTAAAGATTGGGATAGTTTATCTTCTGATGAGAAAAGACTCTTTGCGCGTCAAATGGAAGTTTTTGCGGGCTTTGGAGAATATGCCGACACTGAAATTGGCCGTTTAATTCAAGCAATAGAAGAGACTGGACAATTAGATAATACGCTTATCATTTATATTGTTGGTGATAATGGAGCAAGTGCAGAAGGTGGCACTAATGGTCTTTTCAATGAAAGTACGTATTTTAATGGTGTAAATGAAACTGTTGCTGAAGTTTTGGAGCACATAGATGAGTTAGGTGGGCCAAACTCATATGGACATTATGCCGCAGGCTGGGCTGTAGCAGGTGACACTCCGTTTACTTGGACTAAACAAGTTGCAAGTAGTTATGGTGGCACTCGCAATGGTATGGTTATGTTTTGGCCAAAAGGATTTAAAGATAAAAACCAAGTACGCACTCAATGGCATCATGTTATCGATATTGCTCCGACGGTATTAGAGGCTGCTCATTTGCCACAGCCTACAGAAGTGAATGGTGCCAAGCAAATTCCTATTCAAGGTGTAAGCATGCTTTATACTTTAGATAATCCGCAAGCAAAAGATAAACATATCACACAATATTTTGAAATTTTTGGAAATAGAGCAATTTATAATAATGGTTGGCTTGCCGGTACTGTGCATAAAGCACCATGGGAAGAAAAACCACGCGCAGCCTTAAAAGATGATACTTGGGAATTGTATGATACTACGCAAGATTTTAGTTTAACTAACGATTTGGCAAGTAAAAATCCTAAGAAATTAAAAGAAATGCAAGATCTATTCATGAAAGAAGCGATAAAAAATCATGTATTACCCATAGATGACCGTGTCAATGAGCGCTTAAATGCCCAACTTGCTGGGCGTCCTGATCTTATGGCTGGACGCAACTCTCTTACAGTGTATGAAGGCATGAAAGGAATGGCAGAAGATGTTTTTATAAATATTAAAAACCGATCCTTTACTATTACTGCAGAACTAAATTTATCTGATGCCAATTCAAACGGAGTAATACTTGCGCAAGGCGGTAGGTTTGGTGGCTGGGCATTGTATTTAAAACAGGGTATTCCAATGTTTACTTATAATTGGTTGGGTAAGAAAAGGTACACTATCGCTGGAACAAAAATTGTTCCAATCGGAAGTGCAACGATTAAATTTAAATTTGAGTATGACGGCGGTGGTTTAGGTAAAGGAGGTACTGGTACAATCTTTGTAAATGGAAATCAAGTTGCACAAAGCCGTATTGATCAAACGCAAGCTATGATCTTTTCAGTAGATGATTTTGCGGATGTTGGATTAGATGAAGGAACACCGGTTGTTGAGGATTATGGTATTCCTTATCCATATAAATTCAGCGGCAAAATAAATAAGATAGTTATCGATGTAGAGCCAGTCAATTTAACTAAAGATGAAACTAAAGCTATTAATCAAAAACTTGATGATGCAGCTAATTATATAGAATAATAATGCTTTATTGTTTGATGTAATGTTCAGTCTGCTACACAACGAAAACCTAAGTGCTGCATGCTTGTATCTGGTGAGGTACGCATGCGAGCTGAAACCCTATATCCGGTACAATAATTTTCTGCACATAAAAATGAACCACCGCGAATTACCTTTTTTGGCACAAAAGACTCCTCTGGATCATAACTTGCGTTAGGTCCTTGTGGATCTGTAACCGGATCTTTCAAGCTGGAATAATAAATATAATTATACCAATCCGAAACCCATTCCCAAACATTGCCAGCCATATCATATAAGCCATAGCCATTTGGTGCATAACTTCCTACTGGGCTGGTATAAATATTTTTCTCTTTTATATTATTATGCGGGAATTCACCTTGCCATATATTGGCTTGAATCGCACTATTGTTTACGGGATCATTACCCCATGGATAAATATTATTTTCCAATCCACCACGCGCTGCCCACTCCCACTCTGCTTCCGTTGGTAAACGTTTGTTGTGTGCCTGGCAAAAAGCGTTAGCATCATACCAAGACACATGAACTACCGGATGATCATCTCCCTCGATTGTGCTGTTTGGACCGCGCGGCTGACGCCAATTGGCATCTGGTACCCAATTCCACCATACAGTTGGATCTTGAAACGATACTGGATGATTCGGTGGATTAAATACTAAGGAAGCAGGAACCAGTAAACTATCATCTGGTTTTGGTGTGTTTGGTGGAGCTTGTTTTTTTAATACTTCCCAATCAGGTTTAGTTTCTGCGGTTGTTATGTATTTAGTAGCATTAACAAATGCAGCAAATTTGGCGTTAGTCACTGGATATGCGTCCATCCAGAAACTATGTAAAATAACTTGGTGTTTCGGTAACTCATCTTTTCTAGCTTGATGGTTGTCACCACCCATCATAAATTTAGCGGCAGGGATTTGTACCATGTCCGTGTGATCGATTTGATTTGAATTAGTGCTGAATCTATTCGGTGTTTTATTACAACAAGATTTATCTGCATCGTTGGCTAAGCAGCTTTGAATAAATAAGTGATAGGCAGCTGAGACATAAATCAACAATTTAATATATCTTTTATAGGTCATAATAAATCAATACAATCCTTCATAAATCTTGCATGGTGGTATATAGGGTTAATATCTAGATATTATGGCTATTATCACATCGCAGAATCATATATTC
>CAYPGU010000173.1:0-3849 GCA_964409995.1 uncultured Legionellaceae bacterium
ATCTTGCTTCTAGCAGTTTAATCACCTCGACTAAATAACCCATTACCGCAGGAGGATTCGGTTCCCCTTTAGTTTGGTCTGCTTGTAAAGCATATTTAGCATAGTATTCTAATAAACTATTTATATCACTCGGTCTATCAAAACTGGCAAGATACGTCTTCTGCATTGACAGAGCTCGTTTTGATATTTCATTAAGTCTAAAACCAGGAATGACGTACAAATTTTCAAACAATACATCCAAAGGCTTTCTCAATTCTGCAGGATTAGTCTGTTTGAGTGGATACCAAACAGATCTAGATCTTTTACCATAGTTTCTTTGCATCGCCTGCCCTATCCCTAGTGGATCTTCTAAGAATTTGGGTGGTTCCTTTGCCGTTTGTGCTTGTTTGCCAGATTGATATTCAGATAGAAGGAACCCAGGATCAATTTTGCTTAACAAAATATCAACCAGTTTACCAATATCCTGTAGGGAAGGAATAGTAATTTCACGCATTTTTATCAAAGCATCTGCATGATTATTTACATCAAATTTTTCCACTGCCAAATCAAGCATTTTTTGCCAAAAATCTGGAATATTAATCACCTTATTTAGTTCAGAATATTGTCCTACTTTTTCCAAATAACTATATAACGAATTGCATGCTTTAAATAGATCATTAGAGCGGTTGGGAGTCTTGACATTCAATAAATCAAGTTGCAATTCAACTAGAGTTTTGCAAGCATGTGCGATATCATTTGGATCACTGTTATATGCATGTTGCAATTTTGTATGGAATTGATTTATTTCTTTGTAAACCCCATCATTCATTAGAGCAGCAATTCGTTTGGCAACCAACACTAAGTATACTAACCTTCCATACTCGAAATTCTTATATACAGAATACATTTCATCGCTATGCATTGACCTTATCTCAGCATGCTCTGCATCATACCTTTGGTTTAAAGTTGGTGATAATTTGGTTAATTCAAATGAACGTAATATACGCAAAAAATTATTAAAATTCTTTGCGTTTTGTGCATCCATCAAGGCTTTTTGCAATATACTTTTGCCCGCTGATTCTGCCGCGATACGCACATGTTCAAGTTGCATTATTGCAGCTGTCAGATTCTCAGATGGATTATCCATGGATTTAACTTCTGCCAATTTTTTTGCGATCAACTCAAGCTTTTCTTTTAAATATAATAATTTACTCTCAGAATCATCCATAACCTTTGTTATACCAGTTAAATCCATAGTGACGCTGTTAGCAAACATAACAACATCTAATGCTATTGAATTATCATCGCGTGGTGATACACTACGCATAGATTCACTAGCTGTAGTAGAAGGAGATGGAGATGGATCGCTTCTTTTAGAATCAAATTTCTCATCAAACTCGTCGTGATCAAATATCACTAACATTTCATCATATATTTTTTGTATTCTAGGGTCACGCATGGCGTATATTTTTACTTCATTAATAAAATTTTGTAAATCTTCCTTTTCTTGTTTATCTACTTCCAGCGTAGCATCTTTCATATCTATAGCTAGATAGTATGTCGTATATGTATCATGCAGAATTTTATCATCAGGTTTGTCTTTTTCAGGATTTGCTCTAAATTCATCTCTGATCTTGTCCAACATGCTAGTTTCATTAGGGCTCAGATCTTTACCCAGCACATACTTTTGATATGCTTCATTGGCTTGTTTTAATTGGGCCATCATTTGCGCCTGGGTTTTCATATTTTTTCTTCTTCTATATTATTTATAATTCTTATACATAGGCATTTAGGCTATATAATTCACCTAAAGTTCAATATTGGTGCATATAAACACATTCTCAGACCTAGGTCAATAATTTAAGATTTAAGGTAGAAGTTCGATAACCATTAGGAGAGCTTTTTCATATGGGCGTGGTCTAATGGTTAAATTGTTGCAAAAATTGTCATTTGTGCTGCTTATAGCCATATTTTCAAATTTATCAGCCACATGTGTGGTAAATGGGTTTTTTGATGAATTATGCACTACTTCTGAACAAGCTGATCCCTGCGGATTTAGCACCTTAATCTGGAAATCCGAATTCCACTGTTATAGAAAATTTGGCATCTGTGAAACTAAAGAAGGAATCTGTGGTTGGCAGCAAACGCCTGAATTAATGGCCTGCATACAAAACATGCAAGAAAAGCTAGTTTTGATGGATACTTATACTGATTAGTATCATGTTAATAAAAGTTCGCGTAATTTCTTGGGACTTACTTTCTTCGAAAAATATGTACCCCAAATGGCCGTGCCACAATTTAAGAGAAATTCAGGTACACCTCTATATTTACCAGCTTTGATCAAAGTAACTATTCCTAAACGACCACCAGGAACTTTTACATTAGCATGTAAATATTTCATAAAGTCATGTAGAATCATATATTGATTTTCTACACTTTCAGATAACAAATATCCACGCATGATCGACTTTAATTCAATTTCAATGTTCAAATAATTTCCATTTGCTAAGCCGCTTCGAACCGCAGCATAGGTAAGATTAATTATCTGTTCCTTTTGATCAGTTGTGAGTGCTTGCATTATATTCCTTGTAGTTGATCAGTAGTTGCTCGATTATACCTTTAATAGCATTTGCCCTATGTCCATTTTGATTTTTAAATTCTTCACCTAATTCGGCGATTGTTTGACTGTATCCAGACGGTACAAATATTGGATCAAAACCAAAGCAGTTGTCACCTCGAGCTGGGAAAGAGATTTTACCACTGTTGGTTCCTTCATATTTAAGAAATAAATTTTGGTGCGGAAGATATAATACTGCAGCACATATAAATGTTGCGCTATAGTCATCTTTATCTGCCAACATTTTTTCTAAGCTCAAAAAAGCATTCGCCAGAGTTCCACATTCAAGTGCAAAATCTTTGGTATAAACACCAGGGAAATTATCTAATGCTGCAATGCATATACCTGAATCTTCTGACAAGGTTGGAGTTTGCGTATAGTCAGCATAGTATTTGGCCTTGTGACAAGCATTCTCCATAAAGGTAGAATATGGTTCATCTGGCTCAGCAATATCTAACTTAGCGATCGAAGAAATATCCAACTCGATACCTGATGATGAATTTTGCAAAATTGCGGTGACTTCTCTTATTTTGTGCGGATTGCCTGAAGCGATACAGATTTTCATGCTAATTATCTTTCCAGTTGCTGAATGAGTTTTTATTTATCATAGCATCATCTGTGCCGAAACTGAAGTAATTATAATGAATGTCGCAAGACTCTTCGATTGGTGGGTAGAGTGCGAATTATTTGCTCTGTTATATTTGCATGCATTTCTTTAGAATCTGTTTCAGAACAAAGCATGTTTATAAGATTCTTAACCGTTGCGTCAGATGCTAGCTCAAGCACTTTAGGTAAGATTTTATCTACGTACGCATCAAAATATATAGTAGCAAGCGGATTACTTTGCAAATTTTCTTTGAGTTGCATCAGCATATTATGAATCTGCAACGGACTACTACTGATTCGGCGCAATGCCTCTTCGATTCGTGCATTATCTTGAGTTTTACTGTTTTTATCATAATTTGCCAGCTCATAAAAGGTATATTGCAGAACTTCTTGTTCTTCTAGTCTACGACCCGATGTGGCTCCTGATGTGATAGTCTTAATAGGGTCGATCTTCGATACTTGAATCGCGGCTGCAATATCATTTGGAAATGATATTAGCTTATCAAAACCAATTGTTGGACCTGGGTTTAAATTTAGTAGTGTAATTATTGGTATAGTTTGTGTTTTAGTTACAAATTTGTTGCCTTGCTTAACTCGAACGCTTATATCTGCTGCTAAAATTACATGTTCACCTTCATTAAGAATTC
>CAYPGU010000174.1:0-3778 GCA_964409995.1 uncultured Legionellaceae bacterium
TAAAGGTCAGCTAATGACCGATTAAAATAAAATTGGAACTTTTCACTTATACGTTCGACTGCCTCTTGTTGAGTATTGGCCCTGATTAATAAGTACACAGTATAATCAGTTTGACCAAGCAGCTGATTTAATATGTTACATCCCAAAAACCCTGTTGCACCAGTTAAAAGAACATTTTTAATTGGCTTTTTCAAAAGCAAATCTTTTTGCAAGTTGTTAACACTTAATTTGTAAGCATCAATCTTACTTTGGGCCCAATTACCGACTGTAACTCTTTCATTAGCCATGTGCGTGGATAATATTTTAATTTTTTGTAAATTCTTTATCAAAACGTTTTTATCAAAACATGAGTTGGCAGCTAATTCTTTAGGAGTTCTATATTGAAAGACGTCTTTTATACTAATGTCAAAATTAGATTGCAAGATCACTACCAGATGAATTGCTTGAATTGAATTTCCACCAAGCATAAAGAAATCATCATTAACACCCACTTTTGTGGTCGATAACACTTTGGAAAAGGCCTCACATATTAAGTGTTCATGTTCATTACCTGGCAGTTCATACTGGTCTAATCCATCTCTTTCCTCTGGCTGTGGCAATGCTTTTAGATCCAATTTTCCATTTTGAGTTAATGGTAAATTTTCTAGTATTATAATATGATTTGGCTGCATGTAGTCTGGCAGTGCAGATTTACATACATTTCTACATTTTTTAATAATTTCTGAGTCGTCGTCTGTATTTTTATACTCGTTGTCAAAAGCATGTGGAACAATATAAGCAACCAACTTCTTTTGATGTGGCACATCTTCTCGCATAGTTACCAAACATTGTTTTACTGCTTGAACAGTACGAATTGCAGCTTCAATCTCTCCAAGCTCAATCCTATAACCACGAATCTTTACTTGATGATCCTTTCTACCTAAAAACTGTATATTTCCATCTGCTAAGTACCTTCCAAGATCACCTGTTTTATATATCCTACTTCCTTCATTTTTAGCATTTGGTTGCATAAAAGGGTTTGGTATAAATTTTTCAGCAGTAAGGCTTGCTTTATTTAAATATCCCCGCGCAAGCCCCATACCTCCAATGTATAATTCACCGATAGTTCCAGTGGGAACATGATTTAGATATTCATCTAGTATATATAACTGCATATTATCAATAGGATGTCCTACATAGATACTCTCACTTTGTGTATCTACCATCCAATACGAGGCATCAATGCAGGATTCGGTAGCACCATATACATTATATAATAAAGTATTAGGCATGTTTTGTTGTATAATAGCAACCTGATCTAAACTTAAAGTATCTCCGCCTACGACTATATGTTTTATTAATTTATTGCCACTTGCTCTAAAAATTTCAATTAAAGCCGGAGTCATTTGGACTAAGTCACACTCATATTTAGTAATAAAATCATTCAAATTATCAGATTGCACATCATTATTTTCTGGCAATATTACTAAAGAATGACCTTTCATTAGCGGCAAACATATTTCCCATATCGAAGCATCAAAACTACTAGATGCCCTTTGCAATACTCTAGAATTGCTCAACTGTAATTCTGCGGCATGCCAATTAATATTATTTACTAAAGAACTATGCTTTATCGTTGCGCCCTTAGGTTTGCCAGTGCTGCCGGAAGTATAAATAACATAAGCCAAATTATCTGCTAATACTTTAACGTTAGGGTTGTTTGTCGGCTCATTAGAAAATTCTTGCGCATCTAAACATATTATTTTACCTGCAAAACCCATAAATCTATCTTTTAAATCTAGTGTAGTTAATAATATCTTTATTCCCGCATCTTTAAGCATATACTCAAATCTATCTTGCGGATATTCCGGGTCCAATGGCAGGTACACTCCTCCGCTCTTTAATATGCCTAAAAATCCAATAATTAAATCAATGCTTCTTGGCACGCAAATTCCAACCAAGGTCTCAGTTGAAACTTGATGCCTTCGCAAATGATTGGCCAATTGATTGGCTTTTTGATTTAACAAATCATAGGTAAGCTGTTTATCATTGCATGCAACCGCTATTTTATCTGCGTTATAGGTGGCCATTTCTTCAAACAATGCATGAACTGTGTTAGACACCTTATCTTCATGTTCAGTATTATTCCATAGCTCTCTTTGCAGCAAATCATTATGGCTAAGCAACGATATGTTTCCAACAAGTTCATTCTCACCACGCGTTAAATAAGTAACTAACGAATAAAAGTGCTGTGAAATATTTTCCATATATTCGCGCGTAAAATATTTTTCATCATAATTAAATTTTATTTCTAGCCGATCAGCGGGGATTATGATCACAGATAATTTATATTCAGTTTTTTCAATTGCATCAATAAATTTAACTGCCAACTTATCGTTTCCTTTAAATTTCTCATGCGAAATTGGATAATTCTCAAAGACAAAAATATTGTCAAATAAATTTGCCTCATTTTGTAAAGACTGAATAGTTGATAATGGAATATATCCATACTCTTGCGTTTGGTTGATTTGTATATGTAATTTTTTTATAAGCTGGTTTATATTTTCGTTGGGCTTGAATATAATTCGTATTGGCAAAGTATTTATAAAGGTTCCAACCATATCTTCAATTCCAGGCAAGTTAATATTTCTGCCTGAAACAACCATACCAAAAACCACATCATCTTGTCGCGTATATTTGCTGAGCAACAATCCCCATATACCCTGCATAATTGTGCTGGAAGTTACTCCTATCGATCTGGCATAGCTATTTAAGTTGTTAGTCTCATCCTTACTTAAGCTTAATATTAGATCAGCATATTTGCTCGCTTCGGATTTTTGTATATCGCCTTCAATTTTAGTCGAAGTCATGCCTGTCAAATATGATTTCCAATATTCCTTTGCTTTGGATTCATCCTGTTTAACTAACCAAGATAAATACTGTTTATAAGAATTTCTTGTTTTTAAGCGGAGTTGTACATTATTAGAATTATAGCATTCTAATACTTCATTAAGTATAATTGCTCCACTCCACCCATCGGTTAACAAATGATGCATATTCCAAATAAAATAATATTTACTACTGGATATCTTGATTAAGTTGAATCTGATAAGTGGTGCCATATCTATTTGGAACCCGCTTTTTCTCTCTTTATCTAGTATGTTTTGCAGATTCGCTTCATGCGACGAACCATTTCCATGCAATAACCAGTCTGCTTCGGTCCATTGCAAATCAACTTTTTTATTTATTAATTGCACTGGTTCATCAATGCCATTCCAAATAAAACTTGCTCGCAAGCTATCATGACGATTAACAACTATGTGCCATGCTCTTTTCCAGCAGTTAAGGTCTAGATTATCTAACTCGAGTACACTTTGAATAAAATATGCATCTGAATTTGGTTGATATATGGCTTGGAACAATATGCCAGTTTGTATTGGTGATAAAGGGTATATATTTTCCACAGAATTGTTGCATATAGTGTCAAGCTTGTTTTGCGTAAGATTTACCAATTCAAAATCTGAGGGAGTAAATCCATAGGTCTCATCTTTTGAACAAAAAGTTATTATATTTTCTAATCGTTCTTTAAAAGCAGTGGCCATTTTTTCAACGCTTGATTGTTGAAAATTTGATGACCATGTAAAGGTTAAAATACCATCTTTTATTTTCCCATTGATATCAATGTTATGTAAAAATCGGTTCGTTGTATGATTAGATTGTTCTAAATGATCATTGCCTAAGTGAAACATACCACTTTCTATGTCAGCAGTATCCCATTGCCCTAGATAGTTAAAAGCAA
>CAYPGU010000175.1:0-3755 GCA_964409995.1 uncultured Legionellaceae bacterium
GTCGCAATATCCTTTGTTGTCTCAGCATATTTATGGTTTACTGGGGATCACACTGCAGGGATTTTTACAGCAATATGGGTTCCATCAATTTTGACTTTTGCAATATATTTTAAGTTGTGTTCGTTTATAACATTGCACAAATTGGGTAATAAATCATGAGTGATACATATTTATTATTGCTAGCAGTAACTGTGTTTACATTGCTGGTCATAGGTTTGGCTCTCACAGTATATGAATTTAAAACACATATCATTGAACCTGAGCGCAAGCGCAAAAAAACGCGATAAAAAGTAAGTAAATGGAAGTTCAAACTATGATCTGTGTGATTACTCCTTGGTCATATTAGGAATGAAAACAGGAGTACCGCATAAATGTTAAGCTGTAGGCGCAGAGCGATTTTTGACGGATCTCGTCGCGCTGAGTTTGTCCTCTATTTGTAGCGGTTTTGGTTTATTAATAAAGCTAAAAAGGATTGCTTTGTGCGCTTTGTTCGATATTCTATGCTCCTCAAGTAATACGCGTAGTGTGCTATTTCTACCATTTATCTCTCGTAGCTTGGCAAATGCGGCTAAATATTCAATATGTTGTCCATGCACATTTGTAACATATCCGCGCTCCAGATCTTCAAGCAAAGACAAGTTTACATTTCCTATTCCAGGCTTTGCACCTAAAGCAAGAAGGTGTTTTTCTGTACTTGGTAATTTTCTAAGAATAAATTCAGCAAAAGTGCAGCCAATATATTGTTGATGTGTTTTAATTAACACCTCAATTTCATGTTTGAAAATGTCAAACTTCTTTAAAAAACATATAAGAATTCTAATGTTTTTTTCGTTTAGGTGATCTGCGCTCAAGTGACCTATTGGGTGCAAAGAACTATAATCTACTGTTGACGCTTGCGTATTCAATTTACGAATTAGATCAGCAATAAAGATACGCTCTTCGTTGCGTATTCCAATTGCACCATAATCTAAAGTATCTGCTAATAGTAAATTGCTTAATTGCATAAGATAACTTAACTGGCTAACGCCAATACTTGTATAGCTCAATGGTGTTAGATTTAGCTTATCGTTTATATTTGGATTGGCACCTAGTTCAACTAATCTGGTAATAAATTTATCTTTACCATATGCTGCAAAATAATGCATGGCAGTACGTCCAGATGCATCTTGCGCATCTATGCCTAAAATCTGTATAAAGTTTTGGTGTTTTAACGGTAATTCATACAAGAGATATTCTACCACTTGATCTGCAAGTGGACTCTGTGCTGCAATTATAAGAAGTGTTCTGCCGTCACCGTAAGTACCTGTAAAATCAAAGAAACCAATTTTGGCTTTTATATGATCGACTAATTCTTTAAATTTCTTATTGAAAATACAATAGTTAAATATATAGGCATCTGTTTCCTTTGAAGGGATTGCGTCTGCATGGTATACATATTCTTGAGTGCCGAATGTTCTTGATACATCCGTATGGGCTTCAACCTTAAGTTGAATTAATTCTTGGAGGACTTTTGGAATAACCTTGCTATCAAGAGCATGCTGACGTAAGATGTTAGCATATACCTTGCACAATTGCATAAACTTAATGCAATTACTTGTGTTTAGAATAAATTCATCGTTATCGTCAATATTAAAGCTCCATGATTCACCAGGAGGTTTTTCACCTTCGTAATATTTTTTATTCTCAGAGAAAACCTTTTCTACAATTGTTTTGTAATTATCTAAATTGACCTCAGATTGCAAATTATCGTCAGATGCTATAGCAAACAGTATTGCTTCGAATGTTTCTTTGTCGTCAATATTCGTAAAAGTTTTTTCCAACCAAGGATCGCACAATACAGATATATCGCCCATTTCTGGATCATGATAAACCAGCTTAACCATGGCGTGATCAACAGCAATTAAATTTACGACCTGAGCAGAAATTAGACTATACTCTTGCTTTATCAAAATTGCAGAAAGATGGTACATCAACCAAAAACTTTTGCGGCCACAATTTCCAATTTTAGTGAAGTCTGCAGAAGCAGCACGCAACGCATGCCTTGAAATATTATATTGAAGTTTGTACGATGCATCAGGAAATAGCAGGTCCTCAACAGCCTGTATCCGTGTCTGATTTCCTTTGGCTTCTTCTATTAATAATTGATTTACAGCATTTGATTTTTCTAGAGAGTGTTTGTCAGAGTATTCTTTAATGTCTTTGTTCTTATTGTAGGAAAACTCAAAATGTCCCACTACGCTTTCAATTAAGTTATCTGAAAGTTTAATGATTTGTTGTAAAGGCATTATAATCTCCAGAAAAGTAACCATTTCCGGTAAATGGAATTAACTTGATTTAGCCGGATGGATAATAATTTAGTTATTCGCGATGATAACTTAATTTGGAGTTTTTAGCAAGCTTAAATAAAGTGTATATGCATCTAGTATGCCGTTAGCTTAATAAATATGCGTGCATCTTACTGTTCCAATACAATATTGTCTGCCAAGAGCTTTATAAAAAGAAAAACCCGGTCTGCGAGGGCTCAGATCCGGGTTTATGCGATACGTCCACATTAGTCTAATAATAGAACTATTTTACCTTATCTTTATCTTTCTTAGGTTTCTTCTTTTCTTTATTAGATTTTTGTACGCCTTTGGCCATTTTAGTCTCCTTAACAGGTATTCATGTTTAAATAGTTTATCAACTAGGGGATTATATCAAACAAAACCAAGCTAATGAAAGTACTCAATAATTGATAGTAAAATTGATAAGATCTAAAAGTATTGTAGTTAGAGAATGTACTGTCTTTGTGAAAGACCAGTGAGCCATAGATCTTGATTGACACTTTAATAATCTTCGATTAGGAGTTATAAATAAAATTCAACAAGATGTACATGATTAGGGTGGCAAATGAAAATTATAGCAATATATAAACAAAAAATATTAGCCTGGATGTTTGTGCTGATGGTTATTATGGGTGCAATATATGTGACATCGATATTAAATTTTGTGCCACATCGATTTATAATTACTAGTTATGGCAGCAGTGGCACTAATTGGCTAAGCAAAAACTTAAACTCTATTCCGCGTGTGCTTTGTACACAATACATCTATAACCTGAAATTCACTGATGGGCCTCTAAAAACTTCAATAAACGACACAACATCTATAGAAGAATATTTTAAGAAAATTTCATATTTTAAACTTTACCCTATAAAGGCGCTAGGTAATGTACATGGCTTTTCGTATGCAAACATTGCCACAGAAGCCAAATCAATTGAAAACATAACGATTGTAAACTTAATCCGACATCCTATATCTCGCATTGAATCAGGGTACAATACTAATATTAAACTTGAGGCAGATAGGATGCGATTGCTTAAAAATTATAATCAAAAAGATAAATATAATTTGATTGTTAGTAATAATAAATACTATGATAAAATAGTGGCAAGATATGGCTCCGACATCTTTCAAAATTATGAAAATATTTTATTTTTACAGGCGCTAGCACGACAGGACGAAGCTTATAAAGACATGCGGATGTGTATAGAAGACAACGTAGCGCAAGTACGCTTTGAAGATATAACTAAAGACCCGAAAGCGATAATTGATCTTGTATCAAAAATAACTCATGGCAGAGTAATACTTACTGCAAACGAAGCAAAACGTATGATAAATATGCCACCTGTAAACAAGCATCATAACATTTCATTATCGTCTGAGCAGAAGTATGCCGCTTGGGAAGAATGGAAAAAGTATGCGTTCCTGCTGCA
>CAYPGU010000176.1:0-3610 GCA_964409995.1 uncultured Legionellaceae bacterium
CCCATCAATCAATTTATGAATGCACGTACATTTCCCGATGCTACCTTTACCGATGTGGTACGTCCGAATGCAGATACTTTGTATTCCACTCTGTGGTTTGATGTCACAACTGAGCCATTAGTTGTGGAATTACCAGCCACAAATGGCCGCTATTATTTAATGCCCATGTTAGATATGTGGAGCGATGTATTTGCTGCTCTTGGTTCGCGTACCACAGGCAATGATAAACAAATTTTTGTAATTGCATCACAAGCTTGGCAGGGTACATTACCATCTGGTGTAAACTTGATTCGCAGCCCAACCAATAATGGTTGGATCCTTGGTAGAATTAAAACTGATGGTGCAGAAGATTATACCAATGTTTGGCAAATCCAAGATCAGTTAAAGGCAACACCGTTAAGTTTCTACGGTAAAGAATATAAGGCACCTCCTGGAGTAGTTAATCCAGCTCAAGAAATGATTGCACCGGTTGCACAAATAGCAAAAATGCAGGGCGAAGATTTTTTCCGCTTATTCTGTGAAGTGTTAAAAAATAATCCACCACATGCAAATGACTATCCAATCATAGCGCAAATGAGCCGAATTGGTATACAAGTTGGACAGTCATTCAATGTATCTGATCCAATTATATTACAAGCAATTGCAGCAGCACCAAAGAAAGCACAAGCAATGATAGATAAATATTTTACTGTTGCTGGTGACTTAGTAAATCGTTGGCGCATTAATTATACTGCAATAGGCACCTATGGTACCTATTATTTGAATCGCGCAGGGATTGCCTATGCTGGATTAGGGGCGAATACTACAGCTGATGCGATTTATCCAACATCGTTTAGTGATGAAAAGGGCAAGGAATTTTCGAGTAAAAAGAAATACCGTCTACACTTTGATAAAGCACAGATTCCGCCGGTAAACGGATTTTGGTCGCTAACAATGTATAATTCAAAACAATTGTTTGCCGATAATTCGCTCAACCGTTATGCGATTGGAGATCGGGATAAACTGAAATTCAATTCTGATGGATCTTTGGATATATATATTCAACGCCAATCACCCGGTAAAGATAAAGAAAGCAATTGGTTGCCAACTCCAATTGATGGTACATTTACGATGAATTTACGACTATATTGGCCAAAATCAAATGTTTTAGATCAAAGCTGGGCACCACCAGAGGTAAAAGAGGTTAAATAATATGCAAAAGAGTAAAATGATCTTACGTTTAGTTTCGATATTTTGTATGGGGATGTTTGGTGTACAATGTGTATTTGCTCAAGATGAACCATGGAAATTTGAAATCGCCCCATATCTGTGGGCAATAAACATGAATGGTAGTGTTGGTATCGGGCCGCGACAAACACATATATCAGAAAGTTTTTCTGATTTAATCAAATATTTTAAGGGTGGTGGAATGTTGTGGTTAAGCGCCAACAAAGATAAATTTGGTTTGTTCGCGAACGCAGTTTATGCAGATTTATCTAAAAATACTAACGTAGACACATTAATTGGACCGTATACAATTCGTAGTACGAACAAATATGGCGTTTACACCCTGGGCGCATCATATGCGGTATATCAACAAAGAAATAAAAATTGCAGTTTATTTAGTGTCGAACCATATATTGGTTTGCGTTATACCCATAATAGTGCAAGTTTAAAAATTTTAAATACGGCAATTTCCTTTAGTGATAACCAAGGTTGGACGGATCCATTAATTGGTATGCGTTTGCGGTATAACATGCAGGGCTGGCGATTTATGCTAGCCGGTGACGTGGGTGGCACTAACTTTAATGATCACAATAGTATAAATTTAAATGGATTAATTGGCTATAATCCTTGTGCCGCAAAATGGTTTACTTTTTATGTAGGGTACAAATACTTATATCAAAAATATATAACAGGTAGTGGAAATGATTATTTTGCTTGGAATATGCGATTGTTTGGACCATTAGTAGGCTTTTCGATTGGATTTTAATGTTGCAAGAGGTGCTATAAAATAAACAATAGATTGCACAGTAAAACAATTCTAATCTTACTCTCTATGTTCCTCTGTGGTTCTGTATGTGCGTTGCAAAAATATACAGCTCTTTGGACAAGTGTTGCAGCTGTTGGTCCAACTAGATTTGGTCCAAAGATTAAGTATTATTTAGACTCACAATTAAGATTTATAGATAATCAATATAAATTTGAAGAAACATGTGGGTCAGCCGGCCTGGGAAAAGAAATAAATGATAATTGGTTAATATTTTTTGTAAACCGTTTTCTAATATCAAAATCAGTTTCAAGTGGAACTATCAACTACGAATACAGATTGTGGGAAGAAGCAAACTGGAATCGCGATCTTAGTAATGGATATAATTTATCAACACGTTCAAGATTAGAGGAAAGGAAGAGATTTTCACAAAATACTATCGCGTGGAGATTTCGTCAGCGCATAATGAATCGTGCCCCAATAAGTAACTGGGATGGACATACATTTGTAGTTTCTGAGGAAGTATTCTTTAACCTAAACAGACCTGAGTGGGTTACAGATAAGCTGTTTGCTGAAAATAGGGCATTTATTGGGATTGGCTCTAAAATAAATAAAAGAGCCAGGGTAGATATAGGTTATATGAATCGTTATCGGTTTGGTGACCCACAACAAATGACCAACATTTTGTTAATTAGTTTTAATTTTACCGGTAAGAGTGATTATAATGAGGACTAAGTCAGGAGGGGAGGAAATAAATGTTATACTGGGCGCTTATGTTCTTGGTGGTGGCAATTGTTGCCGGAGTATTGGGTTTTTCTAATATAGCTGCTGCTGCTGCCAATATTGCACGGATAGTGTTCTTTGTTTTCCTAATTCTATTTATACTATCTTTGGTGGTACGCTTTGCAGGCGGATCTGTTTAATTCGGTGTAATTATGTTGAACATTGGATTAAATTTTTCAAACAAGGTAAAGAGCTGTTGGAGCTTTTGTTGCTCTCCAGTTATAGTGATTTTGCCCTGCTGCAGTAACTGATCTAATGAAGTTTGGCCAAGCAATATTGCTACTACATATTCTTTATTCCAAGAGACTGTTACATCTGCTTTGGCAAATTGAATATTCGGGGTATAAACTAACACGCCATTTTCTAAAGAAACTGCATAGTTTTGCGGGTTGCTATCAGGGAATACCATGTTAAAAGTTGCGTTGTACGCGCTAGCTTTAGTGCCATTAAGAGTAATACCTAAATAATCTAAAAGCATATCTGGCGTCATGGCTTTGATTAAATCTGGGCTATCAACTACAACACCACCAACTGGAACTCCATTGCGTAACTCATAAGCGCCAACTAAATATTCATTGCGCCAGGTAGGATTTTCTTGTTGGTAGCCAAGTTGTTCAAAGGCATCTGCTTGCAAATTTCGCGCTTCCTGGTTCTTTGGATTGGCATATACTACATGCTGCATTACTTCTGCTACCCAACGATAATCACCTTTGTCATACGCTTGCTGCGCTTTTTTGATTATTTGTTTCTCACCACCCATAAATTCAACATATTTTTTGGCAGCTATTGCTGGTGGTAGCGGATGTAAATTTGCTGGGTTACTATCATACCAACCTAAATAGCGCTGATACACAGCTT
>CAYPGU010000177.1:0-3510 GCA_964409995.1 uncultured Legionellaceae bacterium
GCACCGCAAGCGAAAGCAGCACCGCAAGCGAAAGCAGCACCGCAAGCGAAAGCAGTACCACAAGAGAACGTGCTAGCAAGACAAGAATCAAAACAATTAACAGATAAAGCAGCCCTAGTAAAAGATAAAGCAGCTAAAGCAAACGCATTACAAGAAAAAGCATTGCAACAACAGTCTCTATCACCAGTGTTAAAAAGAGAATATGAAAATTTGCGCGCAAAAGAATCACAGGCAGCATCAGATAAATCTTTAGCAGCAAAAACGCCGATACAACAAACAAAAGAGTCACCACAGAAAAAGAAATCCGCAAGCAAACCGCCAACACCATTTTCGTCTTCGCCCTCATCGTTAGCATTTTCAGCACCTGCACAATCTTTTGCAGCTCAAACGCCAGCTACAGAACAGCAAGGTTCATTAACCAGATTAAAGATTATTTTAATAATAACTGCGGTCGGAATTGTTGCAGCGTTTGCAGGTGGTGCAAGTGTTATTTTTAAACCGCCCGGTTCGCAGCCGAGTGGTAATAGTACTGGCACACTTCCTCCCGATGCTGGTCCTTTCGCACCAACAGCTGCACCATCTACCGGTTTAGAAATTAATCTTGTATTTTTGGATAATACTGTTTCACAAAATTTAAGAAACGTTGCTATTCAAGCTGCTCAAAGATGGAGCGACAAAATACTCTCTGGTGCAAAAGACGAATATACATACCGCGCTGGTAACACAGCGTGTTGGGGGGTACAACAACCCTTTGATATTAAAACTTCAGGACTTATAGTTTTTATGGACATATCTCCAATCGACGGTCCCGGTAATATCTTGGGCCGAGCCGGACCATGTATAGCTACTGCCGATAGTAATGGCATGCTAATGAATCGAGTCGGCTATGCGCAATTCGATGCAGATGATTTAAACAGGCTACTTTCACAAGGTACAGCTGTCGATATGGTTACACATGAAATTGGCCATATTTTAGGAATTGGTACAAGTAGTATTTGGCAGCGACTACTCTCAACTGCAGCGAATGGAGTCATAACATTTATGGGACCGAATGCAAAAGTTGGTCATGAAAATGTTGGTGGCACAGGTCGTCCAATAGTTGAGGAAACAGGCGGTGCAGGTACAGCCGGAGGACACTGGAAAGAAGCCAAATATTTAAATGAACTTATGACTGGCTGGTTGAGCGGTAGATCGGGACCAATTTCTGAAATGACTTTACGGGCCTTGCAAGATATGGGTTATCAAGTTGATCCAAGCAAAGCTGATCCGTATACCGTCTCGAATGTAAGAGGTGCAGCAGCTTTGCATGCAGCAGAAGTAGAAGATTCCTTCATGAGTGCTGATATATTTAATAGACCTGTGACGGTTGAACAAACAGATCCTAAGCAAGACGGCGGTGGAAAAAGAAGTTTACGTGGTAGGAACGTCTAAATAACTCAACCATTCTCTAGCGCGTGTACGCCAAGTGTGTTTTTTATTGATTTCTACAACCTGTTTATAACAATAATCATAGAATGCCGACTCTGAATGCACTTGCGTTTGGCAGATTGTTAATACTTGACTTAAATATCCATCTAAAGAATCTTTACGTAAATTTTCTTCTGCAATACTTTTGCCATGACCAAAGCTATATTCAACCCCGGCACCTGCGCGCGAGATAATCGGATACAATCCGGCTGCCATTGCATGTAAAATATTAAGATAACTGGTGGACGGAATAGTAGATGGGTATGCAAAAATTGTTATCGGGCGCAACATGTGAGCTAATTTAATTTTCGGTGGCAAACCAATATAAGAAACTTTTTTAGTATGTGAGGCCAATTCAAATAAACGTTGCTGTTCCTGAGTTGGGCTTGCATTGCTAATATCAGAAAAGACACTCAACGTAGAGTCTGGATAATTACTCGGAACATCTGCAAATTTATCTAAAATTATCTCCAGGCCATCTTGATAATTGCCAATAAAAGCAAAGCTTGGTGCTTTGCTTTTGAGTTCCAAAAACTCTTTACCATTTAAAAATAAGTCTTCAAAAAACGGTGCAATAGCATATGGTTTTGATACTATTTTCTCTGGCGGAATCTTGGAGCTTTCCAAAAACCTAATGCGCTGCCATTCAGATACGCAAATTATCCCATCTACAGCAGCAATAAATTCAGGTTGATTTAGCATCGCATTTTGCGGCGCATTTTTATCTAAAGAAGTCCAGAAGTAAAACTTTGGTTTCGAGGGAATTGAGTTCTTGAGCATGATCAGAAATTTTGTCGAATCGTTAACCACGATCAACGCATTGTAATCTTTTTCCAATAGTGCCTGGTCAATATTCAAGGCACCGTTTTCAATACTCATTGTTCTACAACGCACGCCATATGCGTCAACATTATTTGCAATTTGACTAAAGATAGTAATGTCGTGCCCCAGCTTTGCTAGCTGCATTGCTAGGTAACAGACAGCCCCAACCATATCATCAACTGGTTTTTGAAATACGGTTAGAACATGAAATGGCACATTAAATATAAATCCTAGTTTCACACAATTCCTTTTGTAGCATTTGTATCTATTTAATATATTTGCTAAAATTTGCCATTGCAAACAATAGTTACGAATGGGGCGATATTTAAATGACTGCAACACTTCGTGTAATGAATCTTACTAAGACCTTTGATGATTTCACCGCTGTGGATAATATTTCTTTTTCTGCTGCGCAGGGTGAGGTGGTTGGATTTTTGGGACCCAATGGTGCTGGTAAATCAACTACGATGAAAATGATTACTGGCTTCCTCTCGCCAACTGCCGGCACTGCTTATGTAGGTGGTTACGATATTTTGGAACAGCCAATAGAAGCGAAACGGGTGTTTGGTTATTTGCCAGAGGGCGCGCCTAGCTACTCAGATATGACGGTTAAGCATTTTTTAAGTTTTATAGCTGATATCCGTGGGATCAATAAATCGAAAAAAGCGTTAAGCATTTCTAATGTCGTATCTAAGGTAAATCTGCAATCAGTCTTAAATCAACGGATTGAAACTCTATCCAAAGGTTTCAAACGTCGCGTTGGTTTGGCGCAAGCATTGATTCATGATCCAAGCGTATTAATCTTGGATGAGCCAACTGATGGTTTAGATCCAAATCAAAAACGTGAAATACGTAAACTAATCACTGAGATGGCCAAAGATAAAGTTATTATTTTATCTACTCACATCCTTGAAGAGGTTGAGGCAGTATGCGACCGAGTAATTGTGGTAGCGGCTGGCAAAATTATTCTTGACAGCACACCAGCAGAATTAGTCAGCAGGACCGCACATAAGAATACTGTAACTGTCCTGGAAGAAGTATTTATCAAAATTTCTCAAGAACAAGCCGTTAGCTAAGGAATTAGTATGCATAATATTTGGGTTTTATTCAAACGAGAACTAAGAGGCTATTTTGCAACACCAATTGCTTATGTGTTTATTGTGGTGTTTCTGTTACTAAATGGAATTTTTACATTTTACTTTGGTAATTTCTTTGCTCGTG
>CAYPGU010000178.1:0-3499 GCA_964409995.1 uncultured Legionellaceae bacterium
AATTAGTTATGACGAAGTTTTTCAAGACTTTAAATTCTGGCTAGTAGATAGCTCAATGACTGTATACGCGCATGAAATAGAGGGGGAAAGCGACTTGGCTGACATGATTACAAGCATACGCATAATCAAGCAAGAAGAAATAAAAGATGAAGCCTGGGAGGCTAAATGTGGGCAATGTAAATACAGAGAATAATGCTTATCAAGCCGTGCTCAAATATCCTGGATCAAAATGGCGTTTAGCAAACTGGATAATTAGTCATTTTCCACCCCACAAAAATTACATCGAGCCTTTTTTCGGGAGTGGTGCTGTTTTGTTCAACAAAGCCCTTGTACACAACGAGATTGCGAACGACATTGACGGCAATGTTGTTAATCTATTTAAGGTTATACGTGAGCATGGAGATGAGTTGGCGGCATTGGTTGAGATGACGCCTTACGCACGTTCAGAGTTTGAAACTAGCTTGCGTGCATCTGATTGTCATATAGAACAGGCGCGTAAATTTTTAACTAGAACATGGCAAGCCTTTGGTAGTAAAACTAATTCGGCAAGTTGGGCTAATACTCGAAGTGGCGAAGTGTTTAGACCGCGGTACTGGAGTAAGTTGCCGGATCGAATATTGGACGTGGTGCAGCGTTTAAAGACTGTACAGTTTGAGAATTGCTGCGCGCTGGAGCTTATAGAACGCTGTAATCATCCGGACACATTGCTGTATCTTGATCCGCCATATTTATCCGCGACAAGGAGTACAAAGTGTTATGAGAATGAGTTTGATAAGGAAAGCGGGCACAAAGAGTTATTACAGTTAGCTAAAAAGCATAAAGGCTACATTGTTATAAGCACATACGATAATGAACTCTACAGTGGCGAGCTAGAAGGCTGGGGTAAGTCATTTGCGCGAGTTGCAACCCATAATGGCGGTAGCAGGGTGGAGACCATTTATATCAGCCCGAATTGTAAAACGCAGATTAGTTTGTTTTAGGAGAGGTGATTCGATGAGAGACTACCAATTTAGGGGAAGAAACATTAATGGCGGAGAATGGGTATTTGGCGGATATCATAAACATATAAAAAGAACAATTTGTCCAGTTGGGGACGAATTAAAAGAAGATGATATTTGTCACTTAATTATTCAAAGTGGATTTTCTGATTGGAATATGCCAAAGCCATTATGTGCAATCGAGGTTAACGGCAAAACTGTTGGTCAGAGCATGGAGTTGAACGATAAAAATAAAAAGTTAATATTTGAAGATGATATCGTAAAAGCATATGATGGACAGACTGTGCAAATTAATGTGGTCCAATATGATGAATTGATGGCTAGGTGGGTACTGTGGAATCCTAAATATGCTATCCATGGCGATCATGATGAGATTGAAAAAATGGCTTGTGAAGATAATGGTTGGTGGATAGAGGTAATAGGTAATATACATGAAAATGCTGACTTATTGCCTGCGTATAGGAGCGGGTTGACGTAGCTTGTAGAGGTAACAGCATGGAAAATCAAAAGAAAAATATAAAGTTCGTGCGCAGACCTGATGATTACATAGAGTGCCGCATTTGCGAGAAGCGGAAAGCGGTATATTTGTGTGATATGCCAAGGCATAGAATTTGGACAACTATAGACTTTAAAACTTACACATCTACTTGCGATCACGCTATATGTGAAAAATGTGCAATAGAGGTTGGAGATGGAATACACTTTTGTTTGCTTTGCGCTAAATCTTTGAAAAACAGATTGAGTCAGTATAAGTTGCGCTAATAAGTAATTTAAGCTAATTTGTTGACGTCAACAAAATGGGAGGATTTGAATAAATGACTAGAGACGAACTACTAAAAACAGCCAAGCCGATAATCTTTAATACTGAGATGGTGCGTGCAATATTAGACGGCAGAAAGACAGTCGCTAGGCGAGTTATCAAGCCAGCGAACACTATTAAAGCTAATATAATGGGCGGATATAGACAGGGTGATGGCTTGTGGATAAACAATTATGATAACGGTGGGGAAATTGCAGAAAGTATAAAAGATTATTCCGTAAGTCCTTGCTGGCAAAGAATGGATGATTATATAAAAAAATATGTGCCCAATGTAGGCGATGTCTTGTATGTTCGTGAAACATGGGGAAGGCAAACAAGGCACGGTGGAATATTCACGGTTTACAAAGCAGATAATTTGAATGCGAAAAATTATGATACAAACGCTAGTGGCAGTTATGAAACCGGAAATGTCAAATGGTTACCGTCAGTGCACATGAGAAAAGAAGCGGCTCGTATATTTTTAAAAATAACGGATGTTAGAGCTGAGCGGTTGCAGGACATAACTGAGGAACAAGCTACAAGAGAAGGAGCTGAATGCCGAACCCACCCATGTATAGTGGGAGCTGGCAAATCACATGTGCAAGGATTTGGATATTTATGGGATGATTTTTGTAAAAAACAATACAGCTGGTCTGTAAATCCTTGGGTTTGGGTCATTGAATTTGAAGTATTGGAGGCAGTGAGATGATAAATGTTAGAAAATCAACTATTAGGCCACGGATAAACTGCTTTATATGTGGACAATCGGCGACGCGTGTAATGGAGATGACACCAGATGCAATGCATAAAATCAGCGAAGTAAATCTCTGTGATAATTGTGTATGCAGTCTAGTTAAGCAACTCCATCCAACATGTAGTATTTGCAGACATTTTATGGTTAAGCAACTATTATCTGGCAAGGTAGAACAATATTGTGATTGCGGACTTCAAGGTTATGTCTTGGACGATGATTATTGTAGCAGATGGGAGGAGAGATCATGAGTGGAAAAGAAAAACTTGAAATATTAGGAGATATTATCTTGGTCGCAATTATGGTTGTCCCAATTATATATACTGCTTATTATGCGTTTAAGCCAGGTAGATGCTATGACTGCTGGAAAGATGAGGGTAACAAAAAATGAACAATTTTTGGGATGACTTTAAAACAGGTAAAATCGCCGTGCGTTGCGAGACCTTGGAGCTGGCTATTGATTTTTTAATAAAGTGTGGCGCAAGAGGAATAGATTGCCATAGTGATGTACCAAGACATTTGATATATTCAGAAAACAAATGCAGCATATTTGGTTTCCATAAACTGTTTGAAGTGTGTGTGGCTTGTTTTGATCATATTCAACCATGCGAAACTATAACATGGGAGCTATCAGATAGTGCTGAAAAAATTACAGATATTTGTAAGTTGATTAAGATGACAGGGCCATTCGTTAAAGCAAATATAGTGCAGCTAAAGCCTGTGAAAGTACCTGATGGACATACCATATACGACCAGTTAAATAAGATTAAAGAGGAACTTGATGAAACCTTTACGGCGTTTAATCAGGTTGAAAGATACGATCTATGCGAGGAGCTTGTAGACATACAGATAGCTTGTGAGACGGCGCTAAATATGCTTGGTTGCAATATTAATAATGTGCGAGATGAGGTTAATAAGAAGAACCGGGCGAGGGGGTATTTAGATGAAAGT
>CAYPGU010000179.1:0-3497 GCA_964409995.1 uncultured Legionellaceae bacterium
TTTGGTTAGCGTGTTTTATATTAAAGTTGCCGCAAAAAGCAATCGTATAGAAGGGCTACTGTCAAAGGGCAAGAAAACTGCCAACAGCTCTGTGGTTGGGGCTAAGTTTAACCAAGATGCCTCAAAGCACATTATTACGCACTATGTAGATCTCGATATTCTGGACGAATCAATCAGCCGCCTGGATGACTGCATAGAGATAGTAAACAAAAAATTCGATGGGGTAATTACGCAGGAAAATCTAGATGAGATAAACAAAACAAAAAAAGAACAACTGGATAAAGAACTGTTAGGCAGATATAATATAGCCAAAACTAACTTTGTAAAAGTTATTGTAGATGCCTATTATGTAGAAGCTTTTGCCATCCTTACAGATGATATTGCATTAGAGAATGATGCTATTATAACAATCTATGATACAGGCACTAAGACTACTGAGCTGCTGAGCAAAATAGGTATTGATGTCAATTATAAAAGAGTAATGGATGAGACCACAATACTGCTGTATCCTGAGGAACTAGCTCTTCTCAAACAAAAAGCTCCTTATCTGATAGCCATGGCCGTCAGCGATATCGCTAAGCTTGACAGAGCTGACTTTGACTTTGCCGGAGATAAACCATTATCCATCCCCAAGCCGCAGAATCAGCCAACCATCGGGGTTATAGATACGATGTTTGACGAAAGTGTTTATTTTGCCAAGTGGGTGGAGTTTACCAACATGCTGCCCGCTGAGATCGTGCCGACTGCACTTGATAAAGAACATGGTACAGCTATTTCTTCGATAATCGTAGACGGACCTGCATTTAATCCGCAAATGGATGATGGCTGTGGGAGATTTCGCGTGCGGCACTTTGGTGTGGCTCTGGGAGCTGAGTTCAGCTCCTTTACTATCCTAAGATATATACAAGAAATAGTGGCTGCCAACAAAGATATCAAAGTTTGGAACCTGTCCCTAGGCTCAAGATACGAAATTAACCTAAACTTTATCTCGCCGGAGGCGGCGATACTTGATAAACTCCAATGCGATAATGATGTTGTCTTTATCGTAGCCGGTACAAACAAGAGTGCTACAGATAAAGGCGAAAGGCGGATTGGCGCACCGGCAGATTCGATAAACTCTCTGGTGGTCAACTCTGTTGATTTTGACAAAAATCCTGCTACGTACAGCAGAAAAGGGCCTGTATTATCATTTTTTACCAAGCCGGATATCAGCTATTATGGCGGTGATATTGGGCAGCCGATGCGCGTTTGTACACCAAATGGTGAGTCATTTGTGCGTGGGACATCATTTGCGGCACCATGGATCGCTAGGAAAATGGCTTATCTTATCAATATTCTGGGGTTTAGCAGAGAAGTAGCCAAAGCTCTAATTATACACTCGGCCACAGGTTGGGATAAACAAAAAAACTCATCGCACTTGATCGGTCATGGTATTGTGCCGATAAAAATTGATGATGTGGTCAGCTGTCCGGAGGACGAGATACAGTTTGTGCTGTCCGGAGTATCGGAGAAATATCATACCTATAACTATAGCATTCCGGTACCGATAGTAAAGGAAAAACATCCTTTTGTAGCCAAGATCACTTTGTGCTATTTTCCGCACTGCTCGCGCAATCAAGGTGTGGACTACACAAATACCGAGCTGGACATATCCTTTGGTCGTATCCAAAGCGAAAAGGGGATAAAACCGATAAATAATAACTATCAAAGTGCCGAGGTCGAGGACTATACTTTAGAAGCGGATGCCAGGCTCCTGTACAGAAAGTGGGATAATGTAAAACACATTCGCGAGGTATCGACAGCGAAAAATCGCGCTAAAGCTGTCTATGACAAAGGGCTCTGGGGGATCAGCCTCAAAACCAAAGAGCGTCTGGAGAAAAAACATGGGGAAAATCTCCTGTTTGGTGTGGTCGTGACCCTCAAGGAAATCAACGGCGTGAATAGGATTGAGGAATTTGTACGGCAGTGCCAGCTAAGAGGCTGGCTGGTGCATAGAGTGGACGTGCGGACTAAGCTGAATATTTACAGTGTGTTGGAGGAAAGTGTGGAGTTTGATTAGGTGGGGGAGAAGTATATATTTAGTTTTCTTTACATATTTGAATATGGAATGTATTGCTTGATGTTTGTATCAATATGAAGATAACGCTACAATGTCGCTACAATGTTTTTGTAGCGACATTGACTTTTTTGTAATTTTATGATATAATACAATAAAAGAGGTGATACAAGTGAATAATTTAAAGCAAATAAGGGAAATATATGGGTCAACGCAAGAAGAAATTGCCTCTGCAATAAATGTGAATCGTGTTACTGTCGCAAATTGGGAGAATGGCTTGTCTAAAGTGTCAAGTGGCAATCAAGAAAAACTTTCTATATACTATGGAATAGGCCCGGAGTATTTCTACGAAAAAGACTTAAGTGACGAAGTTAAGAGTATGATAAGAAATACAGCTGCTAAGGCTAAAGAAATAGAAGAAAAAACAAACGGAGAACGTAAAAAATCAGAAGAGTTCAATGAAATGTTTGCTAACTTAACTTTTGATAAGGCGATGAAGCGCTATATGATTTCGATGAAAATGCTTTTAGCAACAGCAGATACTGGAGAATTAGAGAAACTAGAAACTGCTGCTTTAATCAATAAAAAAATGGGGGATAGGTTAGATGCTATTATAGAACTTAGAAAAAAAGAAGAAGCCTCTAATGATTTATCTCTATTTGAGTTAATGGATAAAATGGACAGTAATTAAAATCAAAAAATATAAAATTCAAAAGAAAAAAGCCTTGTTTGATGTTGGCGCATCAAACAAGACCTTTTTCAAAAGCTAGCCTACAAATAGTAAACTAGATACATATATTTTTTAGTTTATCACTTATTATTGTGGGTGTCAATGCTTTTGGCAATAGGCACAAGAAGGAGTTTTATTAAATGTGCGGCTCTTTTGTTTTTATTTTATATAAATATTACATTATAGTAGAACAAAGGAGTAACTTTAATATGAAAGCGACAAAAATTAAAATGAAATCTGGCTGTGAAAACTCAAATAATTTACTGGAAATTGATAGCATTTATTTAACTGGGCTTAGTGAAGAAGGGTTTTATAAAAAAGAAGCTATTTATGACTATTTAGTAAAAAATCCTAATACTATTCAAGTTAACATCTACCCTTATCCTAACTTGATAAAAGCCGTAAGTAGTAGACAGGAAAAGTATGTTAGATCAACGCCTAATGATAGCACAAAAGATAATTTGCTAAATTTAACTAGAGAATAGGAGATAAAATATGAGTAAAAATAAAAATCAACATGTTACGCCGCATCCTAATGGTGGATGGCAGGTAAAAGGCGCTGGAAATGCTAAGGCTACTAAATGTACAACAACTCAAAAAGAAGCAATTGATATAGCTCGAGAAATTTCGCGAAATCAGGGAACTGAACTAGTAATACATAGGCCTGATGGACGGATAAGGGAAAAAGACTCACACGGCAAAGATCCATAT
>CAYPGU010000180.1:0-3469 GCA_964409995.1 uncultured Legionellaceae bacterium
AATTGCCGCATCTGACAATGGAGCACCTGTTGTAGAATTTGTTGAATTATTTGTATTTGGTGCAGATGTCACAGGTGCAGTGGTGGCTGAGAAAGTTGGTGTGAATGTGGCTGATTGGTTTGGACTTTCTGTAGCCTTCATTCGCGATGGCCTTTTTGTGGGGCGTTTAGTTGGCTTATAGGTTGTAACTATAAAAGTTGGAGCATCAGTTGGCTTTTTGGAAGGCTTTACAGTAATAATTCGCAAGGTTGGTGCTTTAGTTTGTATAAGAGCTGGAGATCTAGTAGATGAACTAGGAGCAGGAGTAGCTTTTTGTATTGGCTGTTTAGATGGACGCTGCGAAGGTTTAGTTGTTATCCTTGTAATTGTCGGCGTGCTAGTCGCATCATCATATGTAAATGTATACACAAACCCAGGTGGTTGTTCTTCTCCAGCATAATTAAACATCCTTTCAGCCATTAATTTCAAATTATTATGTTGCGGATCACCATTTCGATTATCATCAGCGCTATATTTTAATTTTATTGGACCTATATACGACATCATAGTCCAGAGGTTACTACCAAATCTGTCTTTATCTTTAGTTTTTGCAGCATGAGCATGTGGAAAATACGGATTGTGAAACGCATTAGCATCGTCGTGCCCCGCGCCCCATAGATGACCAAATTCATGTGCATAGGTTATGAAATCACCAGCTAAAACTGATGTAGCCATACAGTTCGCAACGTATGACAAATACGATTGTCCGCAAAGACCAGCAATACCACCAATCCCATCGTAGGCAAATTCATTTGGATCGACAAGTAATGTCACAATCGAAGCATCAGGATCTCGAGCATATCTATGTCTTATGTAACCCAAGCCACCGACAACGCTATTAAAATTATTACCAGGCTCAATTACTTCTGTCGAAGTAAGCTCAAAAACAAATGGATTATTAGGAATTTGCGAATTCAATACTGCATTTAGTTGAGAAATCAAAGTTGCCCCAGCAAGTTCAGCTTGTTTAGCGCCACCATAACTCGCTGTTAATGATTTAGTAAAAACATGCTCAATACCATAATGTATTTTTCCATCTGGTTTTCTTTTACCAGGCGTTTGTAATTGCCTCCTGCCTGAGTCACCTGCTTGCAAATCTATGACACTTTGAGCAGCTTGCTCCAAATATTCATGCCCCTTATTATGATTTCTACTGTTACGTTGTATATATCTTTGCATCGCTTCGCCAGACAATCTAGCCTCGACATAATACAATCTATTATTAATTTCATAAGTGACTATAGTTTTTTGTACCATCTGCTGTGTATGTTCGCCAGTTGATGGATCGATTACAAGATTTGCCTCATAAATTGAGCCATGAAACCTCGGTTCACCTTGCATACTTGCAAATGAAGCCAAATAATTACCGTCCGCAGACACCATATCTGTAGTTGAGATAACATCTGTTTCATCCAGAATGCGCCCAGCATGACTTTTTCTACGTGTTTGTTGCTTGTTGTTGGTTTTTCTTATAGCTTGAGATGGTTTCTTATCTGATTGTAAACGCAAATCCAAACCTTCATCTCCAACGACAAATCTGCTATCAAACTCTAATATTTGGCATTCTACCTCGCCATCTTTAGTGCTAGAAA
This sequence comes from uncultured Legionellaceae bacterium, assembly GCA_964409995.1. Lineage (GTDB taxonomy): Bacteria > Pseudomonadota > Gammaproteobacteria > UBA6186 > Azoamicaceae > JAGVLG01. The sequence continues at coordinate 1,632 of CAYPGU010000180.1, forward strand.
ATAGCTTTTGCGCCATTTCACAAGCTTTTTTTTCGTCCTCCGAATTGTACGCTCTTCTATTCAAAAATGGTGTAGCTTCTGAGCCAGAGTTTGCTCCAGCAGACAGTTGCAACATGCTTGACATAAGCAACATTAATTGAAGTGGAATCCTCATCTTTAAAACCTTGCTATGTATCTCTTTTTTTGGACTCCAAATAGCAAATTAAGTTCAAAAGTAGGACATTTCTAATGGGCCGCTACACTCAGCGTTAACACAGGGAACCAAGTCTTCGAGATATTGACAAATTAACTATACGTGGCTGAGGGGGTGTTTATGAGTGGTATTCGAGATGATAGTGGTGGTACATCAATTGGGGAAGATAGCGATGGCTCATCTATATACAGTATTAATTTTGAAGATACATTACTTGCAGCATCCCCTGATTCCGAAAATCTATTAAATGCAATAAAGACAAAATTTAATAAACAGCTTGAAATAATATTTGAAAAGATAAATGAGGTACCTTTAGATGTTGCCCTGCCAGCCGCAACATGCAGATTCATAAATGACAGTTTGAGACAAGTTTGGGAAGCTAGGATCGGCTTAGCATTGGCGTGCATTTCTGCCGGCTTGAAAGATAACAAGCAAATTGATGCCTTAGTTAATTTCATGGATTTTGAGCATTTGAAGAGCCTTCAAAGCGCCCAAGAGATTGATGATTTTACTAGAAAGTGCTTGGATGATGCTGTGCAAGAACTAAAAAGATTATTAGCAGCTAAAAAAACTATTTCCCAGCCCGAAGAACTTATTGATACTAAAAATAAAATACAGATATATAGGCAAGCTATTTGGGCTTTGAAAGCTGGTAGACGAGAATTAAAAGCTTACACAAAAGCGGTTAAAAAACTTGATAGCTTTGCAAACACCGAGGACATCGAAGTTTCCTCAGGGCAAGCAGCAGAGCAAGTCAAATCTAATAACAAAAGCAAGGTTTTTGCTGCAGCTGGCGCAGTATTAAGTGGTACATTAGGCTCATTACTTTTTACTTCTAAGCGTGCCGCTGTAAATCTTGCTCTAACACCATTACTTGCGACTATTACTGGCGCGGGATTAGCTGATGTACCTCTTAATTATGCTGCCAGCAAGGTATATAGAGCAGAGGTATATAGAGGTACACGAATAAATAATCTTGATGATCTCGAGAATATCCGAAATACACCAGAGTTTAAAGCTAAATTGCGACGCGCGAAGTTAAAGGGCGTGATAACTTGGCCAATCCTGTTTAGTGTTGGATTTGTCATAGGTATTGGGCTTGGGCTAGGTGCAACAATTGTAACGGCGCCTTCTGATATGAAACAGGGATATAAAATGGGGATGAACAAAATTTACGAGAATAAGGTTCGTCTTATTGTTGGCTTAACTATGCTGGAAAATATATCCCAAGTTGGCTTTAATAAAAAAACAAACTATGAAAGGTACATGTCGCATATAAGGGAAAATATTGACATGCATAGACCACATACATCTAGATCACCGAGGCATTCATTTTAAAAGTTTGGGTTGAATAGACACAATTATTTCCTCACAATACCGATTAGCCCATCAAAATGATCATCTCGAGATACAGATTGGCATCAGCACGCGCCTTCTGCAAGAATTACAATCAGAGGCAGCTGCCGTGTAGGGTTAATTTATGGCCTAGAAGAACCACGTGGCTTCTGTCTTGATTGCTGTAATTGCGCGCGTAAAGCAGCAGGTGATTCTCCGAACTGCTTTTTGACTTCATTTAGTCTGTCTTTATCAATTAATTTTTCCAAACGCGAGCCATTAGCTCTAAGAATTTCAGGCTGATCTAATA
>CAYPGU010000181.1:0-3451 GCA_964409995.1 uncultured Legionellaceae bacterium
CTGCGCCTGCGCCGCCGACGGGCGCCCTCGAGTTGAAGTTGCACGGGATCACCGAAGGGCGCGACCCTTATGACTTTAATGAGAGCCCCGGGTAATAAACCACAGGCAAACAGTTTTTGCCGCGCTGCAGAGCTGCTGGTGCTTAGGCTGTTGATTCTAGCTTTATCGCCAAGTTGTAATTCTGACAAACTTTTAAGCATTATTATAAAATCTAAATGAGAATTGTTTTCATTTTCGCCCAAAAGTGCCTGGGAGTCAATTGACCTATTTTCAATTGAATGATATGTTCAACTGATAACAATCATTATGGGGATCTGAATTATGACAGATATAGTAGTTTCAATTAAAGGTTTCGCAAATTCTTACAAAAAGGCATGGCCAATACCAGGTCAAGTATCTCCTGTTGACCTTGATGGTGAATCCATTTTTTCTATTGAAGGATCAAATATAGAAGAATTATCCGATACTGCTAGAAGTGTTAGGGTTAAGGATTTAGTTACCCGTGGAATCTTACGCTTTGCTATAAGAACTAAAAACAGTACTTCCCAAGCCTTAGCTGAGCTAGAATCTTATGTTGCAAGAACTGCAGTAGAAAGCGAAAATAATCCTGAATTCAACATTTCAGGTGAGTTTACGCTAACGATAAATGGTGAAGAGCAGAAATTCGAAATAAAGAGCGCCGAACAACTTATAAATGCTTTTACTGATCTGAAAGCCAAAATCGAAAACAGTATAGAGGCGGCTCGTGTAGTCCAAGCTGGAGCTCCACGTTTTAGAGTCCTAAGATAAATTATTGTTAAACTGCCGCGTAAAGCGGCAGTCTCCTTACTATCTGCGAGTATGCCCAATTTGTGTTGGCGAAGGGGTATTACGCCCAGAAGGAGGCGCAGATTCCGAAGAATCGCTGAGTACGGCGCCGCTTTCTATAGATTGCCGCTGCGTAGAAAATCCATATAAAAGAGGCGATTTCTCAATAGAATCATCTTTAACTATTAAAGCATCAAATCGTTTCAGAGTGTCAGCAGAGATTGCACTTTTGCTTACAGCAACAACTAGTATACTTCTATGCTCTTCTAACTGACCTGGGTCTATTTTTACATCTGACATTCTTTGAAAATCTTGCAAAATTTCAAAATAAAGATTTAACAATGCAGTTTTATTCTTTTCATCTGGCACAGATAATATTTTTTGCAAGGTGTTTGCAGCCTCAAAGTTTTGAAAGTAACCATCTTTACTTATCTCAAAATTGCGCGCCAAATAAAAAAGTAAAATTGTATTTGCCAACGGATCGCCTTTTTCACATAAAGTCATTACATCATTTAGTAGACGTATATCACTACTATAGTGTTCATCAAATATATTATTTAATAATGATTCCATACTGTTGCGTGCATAAAGCAATACCTCTGGCCAAAATGCTTTTAATTCCAACAATGGTTTTGCGAATTCCCCTAAATCTTTATCTTTTACAATTAGCTTATCTAGCAAAGCAGTTATGTTTAATGTCACTTCTAAGTTTAAGAGTAAAACCAAAAGCAAGTTTTTAAGATCATCAAACATATTCAAATTGTTTTGTTTAGGTAATAATCCATCATTCTTGAGTAGTGACACCAGATCTTGTATCAGTTGATCTTTACTATCTGTAACCGCAGATTTTTTGGCACCTAAAAACTTGGCTAACCTTGCAGTTTTCTTTGGCTTAGACGATGCCCCTTCTTCGGGGGTTAAATTTTTATCATATGCATCAAAGGCAGCCTTGAGAGTCGGGGCACGTTTGATTATTTGTTGAGCCAGATCATTTAATTCCTTTGTAGTGGCTGTGGACTTAACACCACGTAGCTCTAAAGCCGCCAAATACAAACTGACTATTAATTGTGCCACTTCTTGTTGAATAGTGACTCTACGAAATGGATTACCGATAGCATCTGCGGCTTTATCACCCAAAAAACGCGCGACTATGCCAGCCCGATTTTGACTACCAAAGCTTACTAAGGCCTTTTTAATTTCTTGCAATGCAGCGACTAGTTTTGGCTGAGAGGCCTGTTGTTTTATAATTAGGTCAATATCTGCCCCTAATTCTTTTAAGAGTGTATCACTAAGAAATGGCACAGCTAATACCGCCCCTACCTATATAATAAGTTTAGGCTGGTATTTACGATAAAAGTTCCCTAACAGTTTCCGAAAGTTAGATGTTAATACACGCTTTTAGGAGTGTAGCTAAGGTATTGATAATCTTCTGCCACGTTGTAGTTGTTGTGCAATTTTAGCCATTTCAGAAATTAACTTGGATCCAGCGCTGTTAAGTTTGCTAACAGTAGCATCAGATAGCTCATACTCATTACCCAAATCAAACCATGCAAGATTTTTTAACATAGGAATACCCATATAAGTTTCTAAAAGAACTGCCACTTTTCGATCCTCTGGACTACCTTTTCCTAAACTTTCTATAAGTGATTGATATTTATTAGGTTTAGAATTTCGTATTTCATAAAGCCATAACAAGTTTGCAATAGCATTCAAATTATCCACCATTAGTTGCCCTTTAAATACTCGCATACCTATTCCTGCTATGGCTTTTGCTACCATTATTGATGGATTATCTTGGTTCACGCCACGGAAATTATCGATCAAAAACTGTAAAACCATTTTATTATCATTTGAAAATTTTCGATCACCCATCCTATCTATATCTAATTTCCAACCTCTATCTGAAGCTTTACCACGATAATAAGCTGAATCTTTCACAGGAAAACTCAATGCTTTAAACACACTAATAATACCAATCTGTTGTTTATTGCTAAGTGAAACCTTTTTACCTTTTCTTTGTGCAGCATCTTGATTTAATTTTGACCCTGACACTGCACTATTTGCTGCATCGCTAAATAATGCTGTAGACAACCCTTGACCAACTTGATTTTCCGCTTTTACATTTGATACTGCTGTGGTTACATTGCTTGCAGCATCTGACAGACCGCGCAATCTATTATTTAAACTTGGCACTTGATCCGTTGTAGTATTTCCATTATCAATAGCTTGTTGCACAGCATTTTCTAATTCATGAGTTTGTTGTAGCAAACCTCGCATAGCGGCTTGGGCTACTAATAACAAGTTTAATAATTTCATTAACAGCATAATTTATAACCCTCTAGTTCTTATTATTTGAGTTATAATAATTCGAAAAGTTCAAATACTGCTTAAATAACTAGTAGGATAACAAATAAGGTTGAGATACACATACCCCTATCAAATCAAGGCTGGTACGAGAGTATTGTTTCTTGCAGTTCAATTAATTTGCCATGAAAAAAATGACTTGTGTCTGGGAATTTGATTAGCGTTTTATTCGCATTAAGATTATCGAAACAAGCATAAACAGCTTGCGGCGTGACTACCTCATCAGCTTCGCCTTGGATTACTAACCACGGACATGTGATGGGATCTAATTCAGTATATG
>CAYPGU010000182.1:0-3433 GCA_964409995.1 uncultured Legionellaceae bacterium
GTGGCAATATGCACGGCATTTGGGTCGGTACCTTCCATGGTTTAGCGCATAAGATGTTGCGTCAACATTGGCAGAGTGCCAATTTGTCTGAATTCTTTCAAGTCATGGATTCGGATGATCAGTTGCGTCTAATTAAAAAGATTTTTAAAAAACTCAATATTGATGAGGAACGCTGGGAGCCGAAAAAAGCCCAAGGTTTTATCAATCGTAAAAAAGATGAAGCGATTTACGCCCGTCAGTTAGGACGCGCTGAATCTGCTTATGAACAAATCATGGGTGAGATCTATCAACATTACGAGCAAGCTTGTATCGAGACTGGTGTTTTAGATTTTGCCGATTTACTGTTACGTTCCTATACATTATTAGCGCAGAATCCAGAGCTGCTTAGTTATTACCAATCGAAATTTCGCCACTTTTTAGTCGATGAGTTTCAAGATACGAATACCATTCAATATATGTGGTTAAATTTACTAACCCAACGTGCCGAATCTGTCACCGTTGTAGGCGATGATGATCAATCAATTTATGGCTGGCGTGGGGCCAAAATTGAAAATATTCAGCGTTTTGAACAAGATTACCGCTATACCAAGATTGTGCGCCTAGAACAAAATTATCGTTCCACTAGCACGATCTTAGCTGCAGCGAATGCTTTGATTGATCACAACAGTGGCCGCATGGGCAAAACTCTGTGGACGCAGGGCGAAAAAGGCGATCCGATCATCTTGTATTCAGCTTTGAATGAAGAAGATGAAGCTTTATATGTAGCGCGCAAAATTCAAACCTATTTTAATCAGGGTGTAAATTTAAACGAGATCGCAATTCTATATCGTTCGAATGCGCAATCACGTGTTTTGGAAGAATCTTTGGTGCGCTTAGGCGTGCCATATGTAATTTATGGTGGTTTGCGCTTCTTCGAACGTGCGGAAATTAAAGATGCATTGGCATATATAAGACTAGCAGTAAATAGCAATGATGACGCAGCTTTTGAGCGTATCGTAAATATACCGCCGCGCGGGGTAGGTAAAACATCATTAGATAAATTACGCGAATTTGCCAATGTGCAGAATCAATCCATGTTCAAAACTGCCCAAGAAGCAGTGGAAACCAAAATGATTACGGGTAAGGCGCGCGCAGGCTTATTAGACTTTTTTGAAATAATTGAAGCGATTAATAAAATTGTCATGCAAGCTTCGGTTACTGAAATTGTCGAGTTGGTGGTATTACGCAGTGGTTTGATGAACTATTTTAAAGAACAGCGCGGCGATCGCGCTGAGAGTCGTGCGGAAAACTTGGCTGAATTGGTAAGTGCTACTGCAGATTTTGTCTATGACCCTAACGAAGCGGATCCATTACAAGCTGCACCAATTTTAGATTTCTTAGCCTACACTGCATTGGAAGCTGGCGAACGCCAAGTTGGACCAGATCAAGCAGCCGTCCAATTAATGACGTTGCATTCGGCTAAGGGCTTAGAGTTTCCAATCGTATTTATTTGTGGTTTGGAAGAAGGATTGTTTCCGCATCATTTCTCCGCGGATGATCCATTACGCATCGAAGAAGAGCGTCGCTTATGTTATGTAGGAATAACACGTGCTATGGAACAATTATATATTACCTATGCACAGCGGCGGCGTTTATTCGGGCATGAAGAAGCGCGGCGCGTTTCGCGTTTTGTGCGTGAAATACCAGATAATTTATTAGAAGAAAAGAGCCGGCGTTTAAATGTGCAGCGGGCGCATTATGCGCCTGATTATAGTTCTGATTTTGTGCAACATATGAGTGCAGAATTGGGCAGTGATACTGGCTTAGGTTTTAATCTTGGCCAACGCGTGCGACATGCTAAATTTGGCGTAGGTACTATTGTTGATTTTGAAGGCGAAGGTGAAAGAGCTAGAGTTAGTGTATTTTTTGAGGGAGTAGGCACTAAATGGCTGGTATTGAGCTATGCTAAATTAGAAATCGCATAAGCAAGCGCACAAGGAAAGGGAATGCCTAAAATAAATGTTAATGCTCAAGAAATTTATTATGAAGTGCATGGCAAAGCAGATGCTAAACCGCTAGTCCTAATTGCTGGCTTAGGCCAAGATCACACACTTTGGTATCCATTATTGCCAAGTTTAGAGCAGACTCATCGCGTAGTCTTATTCGATAATCGCGGCGTGGGACAATCAGTAGTACCAAGCGCAGATTATACAACTAAAGATATGGCGACAGATTTAAATGCTTTGTTGGAAAGTTTGCATATAGCGCAAGCAGATATACTCGGCGCCTCAATGGGTGGTTTGATCGCGCAACAACTTGCGTTAAATTTTCCGACTAAAGTAGACAAATTGGTGCTGTATTCTACTTTTGCAAAAATTCGTAGCCGCGTGTTTAAGTTGCTATTAAATACCACGCGCTTTTTTGAGCATAATTTATTTGAGGATGCTTTAAATAGCATTCTATACAATTCTTTTAGTGATAATTTTTTAGCGCAGCCAGAGTTAGTCCAACAGCAACTTGCTGTTATGAAAAATAATCCCTATCCGCAAACTTTAGAAGGTTTTTGGGGGCAGTTTAAGGCCAGTCAAACGCACGATACTAGGCAAGAGTTGGCTAAGATTAAACAGCAAACATTAATCATTGCCGGTAAGCGCGATATATTATCGATGCAAGAGGAGGCTGTGGAGTTGCAAACTGGAATCGCTGGTTCTGCTCTGGTAACGATCCCAGAAGTGGCGCATTTAGCCCATTTGGAACAACCGAGCATTTTTCTGCAACATCTAAATGAATTTCTGACCAAAAGCAGCTAGCTTAGATTGTCAAATTAGCGGTTTTTTGCGATAATTTGCTCCTTAATGCATATTCCGGAGTCCTAGATTGGCCAGTATCCCGAAGTCTCCCTTTATTTTAGTGGACGGTTCTTCCTATTTGTTCCGCGCTTATCATGCTTTGCCACCATTAACCAATTCTAGGGGCGAGCCAACCGGGGCGGTATATGGCGTAATAAACATGTTGCGCAAATTAATCAATCAATATAAGCCAGAGCTAATCGCTGTAGTGTTTGATTGCAAAGAAAAAACCTTTCGCCATGAAATGTTTCCTGAATATAAAGCCAACCGCACAGTGATGCCAGATGATTTGGCTTTGCAAATCAAACCGCTCCATTCTTTGATTCGAGCCATGGGCCTGCCGCTAATTGCGATTCCAGGCGTTGAGGCAGATGATGTGATTGGTACTTTGGCCATGCAGGCAAGTAAGGCAGGTTTATTTACCTTGATATCGACTGGCGATAAAGATATGACGCAATTGGTAAATGAACAAATTGTGTTGGTTAATACCATGAGTGATACGATTCTAGATCGCGAGGGTGTGATCAAAAAATTTGAAGTAACTCCAGAGCAAATGATTGATTACTTAAGTTTAATTGGCGATTCCGTAGATAATATTCCCGGAG
>CAYPGU010000183.1:0-3425 GCA_964409995.1 uncultured Legionellaceae bacterium
GATGGTCAAGTATCCGGAGTAATTCATGCGATCACGCCGGGCAGATTTCAAACCGTAGAGGATAATGATCACTTAGTATTCTATGTAGAAGATATTTTACCCGACGGGAGTCTACATAATATTTTTATTGCGCAACAACCAAACCCTGAAAAAGCTGAAGTAGATAAATCAGTCGTAGTAGTAACCGCAAAAACTGCGCATGTTAAACAATTAGAAAAACAAAATGAGTTTTACTTAGTCCTGCATCAAGGCTATCGCTATGTTGGAGTTCCTGGAACCAAAAACTATTCGGTAACTTCATTTGAAGAATACGGCCGTGAGTTAAGATATACCAGCGAACCAATTCCTAGCGTGGAATATTTACGACCTTCGGGCACAATATTTAAATCAGACAACCCAGCTGATATTGCGGAAATGCAATGGCGCTGTGCGATGCCGATCACTTTAATTATTTTAGCTCTAATTGCGATTCCTTTAGCTAAAGTGCAACCGAGGCAAGGTAGATATGCCAAATTCTTACCGGCCGTGTTGATATACATGGCGTATTATAATTTATTAACTGTGGTACGGCGTTCGATCGCGAATGGCAGCATAGGTTCATTACCAGGTCTATGGGGTGTACATATTTTGATGTTGTTGTTTGCAATTATATTGTTGTTGGTTGTGTCTGGAAGATGGAATGAATTTAAATACAAATTCAGCACCAGGAAGCAACCAATATGAATATAATCGATCGTTATATTGGCCGCCAAATAATTATTGCGATATTAATCGTGATGCTCGCTTTACTCGGCGTAGATTTGTTCTTTTATTTAGTGAATGAATTACGTTATGTTGGCAAAGGTGATTATCATTTTACCACTGCGTTGATGTTTATAACTTTAACTATTCCACGCAAAATTTATGTTATTTTTCCGTGGGCGGCATTATTAGGTGCATTATTAGCCTTAGGAAATTTAGCCAAGAATAGTGAATTAGTTGCGATGCGTGCGGCGATGATTTCGGTGCCGCGGATTGCATGGTCTGCGCTGAAGGCTGCGTTTTGGCTAACTATTGTTATGGTATTACTGGGTGAGGTGATTTCTCCGACTACTGAAGTTTGGGCGCAGCGTAAAAAAACTGCCGCTTTAAGTCGTGGTCAAGCGATTCAAACTCAATATGGAACTTGGGTGCGCCATGGTAATGAATTTATTCATGTTGGAATAGTGAAGCAGCCTGAAGAACTACAAGGTGTAACGCGCTATAGTTTTGATCAAAAGATGCGTTTGGAGTCGGTGATGCAGGCTGCATCAGCCAATAAAAATGGTTCGGAATGGAATTTGACGGATATTAATGGCACGCATTTTGATCCAAACGGATTACAAACTATACAAGCAGATCAAACGCAAATAACCGAACTTTTAGATCCGGAAATATTACAAGCGTCAACGGTTAAACATTTGGAACGTTTAACTGTATTTAAATTATGGCGGGTAATTAAAAGTCGTTTAGCACAAGAGTTGAACGCAACTGAATATGAGCGGGCATTTTGGTTAAAAATTGTGCAACCATTTGCTGCTTTGGTGATGGTCTTTTTGGCAGTGCCATTTGCTTTTGGGCCATTACGCTCTTCTTCACTGGGTTTGAAAATCTTAGTGGGGGTGCTAGTTGGTTTTAGTTTCCATACCCTGAATTCAATCTTCGGACCTTTAACCGCGGTGATTAATCTGTCACCGATGTTGGCCGCAATGTTGCCGACCGCGATGTTTTTGGTTTTGGCTTATTGGATGGTAACAAGGGTTCGTTAGAAAACGCAGAAGCTATTTTACATTTAATAACAAATCAACCTGGAATTTATGCAACAAATCCTTTAGTTCATTGTTGCCACCCACGGAGATTATTAACTCTGAATCTGATGCACCTGATTTTAATTTATTGTGCAGCTCGAAAAGATAACCGATTGAGGTACTGTCGATCATTTTGACTTGCTGTAGGTTAAATTCAATACAATTATAATCTGACATTGCGGTGATAGGATATTTACTGCGGATGTGACTCACTAAATCATGAGTAAAGCGATTGGTCATCATTTCAATAATGAAGCGATCACCTTGGGTTGTTTGCTTTATTTTATCTTCCATGCACCAAGTATAGCTCAGGTCCTAGATTTTAATAGATGGAAAATCTCAGCTAAGACCTGATTTTCAGCACGCTTATAGAGCATAAATTTATTTCCGCGTACTAAAATCTTCTTAAATTGCGGATTTTGTCCGCGGACTTGCAAGCCTAAACTTATTTCGCCAGTGTAAACCTCTTCTGGCGCACTTATGCAGGGCAGGTCGGTGATGGCGATAAATAAATTACCCAGAGGTGTATTTTCCATTTTGCTCAATAAAGCTGCACAATCTTCAGTAGTCAAAATACATTCGCTATGCGCTATTACAGCCGCCAAAGGTATGTTTAGATTTGGATATGCTTTGGTTTGGAGCAGGTTAATCCTAATTTGCTGCGACTGACACATTTCACTCACAACCTGTGCAAGATCTGTTGTACGTTCGGAAAAAAAGTTATCTGCAAAAGCTGCGCACAACTCCGCTTTGATCGGCTGTTGATATTTCAAATTTAATTCAGCATTAGGAAAAAAACTAATTATGTGAACGCTTATGATCCCAAGATTAGGATATATGCCAAAATCTACTGCAGGATACTTATGTTTTAATTCGCGTAAAATTGGATCGACCTGACTTTCAGATAATTGCACGAAATTGCATTGTTGATGAAACTCACTGCATTCATTTGGGTATCGCTTTGCAAGTAGTGGAGTAATTTCAGTGCGCATAAAATGTTGTAATTCGTATGGTACGCCTGGTAGGCAAATCATGAGTTTAGAATTTTCTTCGATCAACAATGCACTAGCTGTGCCCATTTCATTTAAAATGTAAGATGCTTTGGATGGGATTAAACATTGATCATCCAGAGAGATAGGGCGACTAGCAAATTTTTTCTTTAGATGCTCAGCAATTTTGGGTTCAGTTTTTAATTCACAATTAAATAGCTCAGCTATTATTTGCCGAGTTTGATCGTCGCAAGTTGGACCTAAACCGCCAGTACAAATAATTAGATCAAACTTATCCAGGCTTTCTTTTAGTCCTGCGCGCAATGCAACTGGATCGTCGGGTAGGGTCCGTTGCGAACTTACCGCTAAACCAATACCTAATAATTCTTGGCCAATAAATGCAGCATTAGTATTGATGGTAAAGCCGCGCAGGACTTCGCTGCCGATTGCGATTACTTCTATGCGCATTTGCTCATCGCCATATATTTACGTTCCAAATCTAACAAAAATTGCTTGGTTGCTAGACCACCGCCAAATCCAGTAAGAGAACCATTTTTGCCAATGATTCTGTGGCATGGAATTATAATAGGCAAATTGTTGCACGCGTTAG
>CAYPGU010000184.1:0-3420 GCA_964409995.1 uncultured Legionellaceae bacterium
AAGACCACTTGCTAGAAGTTTTAGACTTTGTTCAATTGTTGTGGCGCTTGCGGCAAAGCGTAAAATTTGCCGGGATGAATTCTACTCGGTACCAAATAATCTCGAGCACCCTCAGGAGAACTAGAGGTCAAAATTGGCGTTTGAAATTCTAGGAATCCTTGTTCAATCATTAATCTGCGTAAACTAGCAATTACTTTGGAACGTAAAATAATATTGCTATGCATCTTGTTACGACGTAAATCTAAATATCGATAGCGTAAGCGAATTTCTTCTGATGTGTTAAGATCGCTGTTTACTTGTAGTGGTAATTCGTCAGCGATGGAGATTATTTGTAATTCCGAAACTTGGATTTCTATTTCACCAGTAGCTAATTTTGAATTAACCGAGTCACCTTCTCTTTTAACTACCTTGCCGATGATAGTAATTACTGACTCTAGAGGCACTCTTAATGCTTGCTCATAATGTGGATTATTACTATCGATAACGCATTGCGTAACACCATAATGATCGCGCAGATCAATAAACATCATAAAACCATGTTTACGCTTTTGGCCAATCCAGCCGGACAATTTTACTGTTTCCGCCACATGATTCAGGTTTAATTCCCCGCATGTGTGCGTTCGGTATGCGTGCATCAGAGACTCTCCAGTGCTTATTATTTAAAGAATTTGTAATATTAGCATGCTACTAAAATTCACTCAATCTGCACCACAAGTGTATGCCAACTAACCAATAATATAGGAGTGCATTAAAACAACCGCCAGAGCGTTGACTATAATGATTGGGGCATGTATAAAGTTACAAATTTTCTGAATATTTGACACAAAATGCGTTTTTATAAATCTATATTAATATTTGTTGTGCTTTTGAGCGGTTGCGCAAATCCTCAATATGCGAACTGTTTGTTTAACAAAATAGAAATTCAAGACAAAAAAATGTCGATGATCGTCACTAAATTACGTGCATATTCTATTGATGAATTTAATAAGAAAGGCAATCTTAATGCGGGATTTATTGTTATTCAAATGGTCAACAATAATAAATATAATTACTTAGTGTATGGAGACTCCTATAGCAGCTCTATTACCATGATTAAACCTGGCCGCTACACTATCGTGCAGTACGGATGGGAAGACGGGGTTTTTAAATATATCTATAGCACAGATAAAGCTGGAATTTTTACAGTGTCACCAGGAGAATGTGTATATTTGGGTGATGTATTGCTAGTAAGAAGACCTGGCAAACCGATCTCAATCTCAGTTAAAAACAATTCCAAAATAGCTTTAGCAGAGATCAATCAATCCAAGGCTTCTGGTCTAATCACAAAAATGGAATTTGTTTCAATATTAAAGCAAAAAGAAGGCGTTGAGATATAAAACTAAGGGCTAAAGCCCAAAGTCACCCTCGGTACACCTGCGATGTCCTTGCAACACTGCACTGCAGAAAAACCAGCTTGAGCAAATTCTTTAGCTACTAATTGCTCTTGGTTATAACCATGCTCTACTAATAAAATGCCGTTTGGCAATAAATATTCCGCTGCTTGATTAATTATTAAACGCAAAAACTCCATACCATCAACCCCGCCAATTAAAGCATTTTTAGGCTCAAAACGTAGATCACCTTGCATTAGATGCGGATCAAATTGCGCTACATAAGGAGGATTACTCAAGATCAAATTAAATAGCTTGTTAGGTTGACTTATAACCGCTTCAAATAAATTGCCTAAAGCAAAGTCGACATTATTAATTTGTAAATTTTTGGCATTTTGTTGAGCAATTTTTAATGCTTCGGGCGAATTGTCTGTGGCTAAAATAACCAGATCCGGACGCTCCGCGGCAATCGACAACGCAATAGCGCCACTACCCGTACATAAGTCTAAAATACGTAAATCTGATTGGCCTTCGATTTGTTCGAGCACCAGTTCAACTAACAATTCAGTATCCGCACGCGGAATCAATACATCCGGTGTTACTAAAAATTCATGACTCCAGAATTCTTTGTGACCAATCAAATATGCAACCGGCTCACCTTTAACTCGACGTTCTAATAATTGATCAAATTTAAATTTTTCTTCTTCATTCAGTTCACGTTCAGGATATGCTTTGAGCATGGCGCGGTTAATATTTAACACAAACGCCAATAGAACCTCAACGTCGATCGCATCTACGTTGTATACATCCTTGCTTAAGATTCTGCCTACTTTCATTTAACCTTCATCCGACACTGTCGCCAACAAATCGGCCTGATGCTCATGCATCAAAGGTTCAATTATACACTCTAAAGAACCTTCCATAACTTCAGGCAATTTATACACGGTTAGATTAATACGGTGATCAGTCACCCGCCCTTGTGAATAATTATAGGTTCGAATCCGCTCCGAGCGATCACCAGTGCCAACTAAATTGCGTCGATTTTGTGCTTGTTCAGCCTGTTGTTTATTTTGCTCTTGCGCTAAGATACGTGCTTTTAATAATGACATTGCTTTAGCACGATTCTTATGTTGCGAACGCTCTTCCTGACACTCAACGACAACACCCGTTGGAATATGCGTGATGCGAATTGCCGAATCTGTCTTATTAACGTGCTGTCCACCAGCACCTGAGGATCGATATGTGTCTATGCGTAGATCTGCCGGATTAATATCCACCGAATCGATCATCTCTACTTCTGGCATTATCGCCACCGTGCAAGTCGAGGTATGTACGCGACCTTGCGCTTCAGTAACTGGCACACGCTGCACGCGATGTGCACCGGATTCAAATTTTAATTGTGAATAAACATCTGTGCCTTCAATACGCAAGATTACTTCTTTATACCCACCATGCTCGCCAGCACTATCTGACATTAACTCTACGCTCCAACGCTTCCGTTCAGCATATTTGGAGTACATCCGAAATAAATCGCCAGCAAAAATAGCCGATTCATCGCCACCGGCTGCAGCCCGAATTTCCAAGAACACGTTACAAGCATCATTTGGATCTTTAGGCAAAAGCAAAATTCGCAAGCGCTCGGAGAGCTTATCTTGCATTTCTTTAGCAATTTTTATTTCTTCCGCAGCTAAATTACGCATTTCCAAATCACTATCTTTAAGTAATTCGTTGGCAGCTTCAATGTGATCAGAATTCTCTTGATACTGCTTAAATGTCGTGACCAAGTCATTTAGATCAGAATATTCTTTCGAATAATTTCTAAATTGTTCTTGATTCTTGGTTATCTCCGGCGAACTTAACAAGGCTGCAAGTTCTTCATGCCGTTCGACTAGACTTTCTAATTTATTACGAATTGACTGTTTCATAACTCTCTTCTTCTTTTGTTTCTTTTACAGCATTTAATTGAAATAATTGCCGTACTAATGCTAATAATTCATGGTTGCCAATTGCGCTAGCTTTGCGCATCTGCACTGTAGGTGCATGGATCCAG
>CAYPGU010000185.1:0-3333 GCA_964409995.1 uncultured Legionellaceae bacterium
CCACCGACCACCACCATGTCAAGGTGGTGCTCTACCACTGAGCTACGTGCCTATGTATCTATTTTGCCTGTGCGTGGCAAAGTTACTACATTTGACCATGCCCCTGCAAGTTTAGAAGCTGTTTTGTTGTTTAGCCCCGCGCAAAGCCATAATGACAACTTACTTTTCTTCCATAATATCTTGTATTTAGTCTTGAAAAATATTACAACCATTCTGACACAGATCCAAGCACGTGAATGTGTCGCTTAACTAAAATGTATTAAATTGGAGTTTATTTATGGCCAGTTCAAAAGAAATTTTCAAACTAGCTCAAGAAATTTTTGCGGACCTTAGCAATAACAAAGAAAAATTAGTAGCAATGCGAGCTCTTCTAAACAATTATGTAAATGAAAGAACAGCAACTCTGTCAGCCGAGCAGATCGCTAGCCAGATTACCAAAGAATTCACCAAAGCTTTGATCCATTCACTTCGCGCTGGCGCTGGTGAAAACACTATCGGGGCAGAATTTGCAAAGTTTGGCTATAACGCTGAGGATCTTAATCCACAAACCGAAAATCCTATTTTCACGCAAGCTCATCTAAATGTATTGATGGGTGAAGTAGCAGAACGAATTCGTGATGAAAATCAGCCTCTGCTAAGCATACAAGAATATGTTGCCGATTTGGCAGCATTAGTAGAGAAAAAGCCACAACAAGAACAAACTGCTCCTACTTTAGCAACCGAAGATGTTCCTGCTCAAGCTGAAGCAACAGCCAAGGTTGAAGAAGAAGAAAAGGCAGAAACTCCTGCAGTTCCTAGTGTAAAGCTTTCTGTTCAACCTCCAGTTTCTGAAGTAGTATCTGAATTAGCACCAGAAACATCAGGCCCAACTAAGAAAGAGATAGCAATGGCTAACTTGGCTAAATTACGCGCTGCTGCGTTGGCAAAGAAGGAAGAATCAGCTGCTTCTAATCCAGTTGTAGTTGTAGCTCCAGCTGCTGCTAAGCCAGTTGTAGTTGTAGCTCCAGCTCCTGTAGCTAAGACAGCAGATGATTTACTAGCTGCATTATCACAATCTACAAGTGACGCTGCGTACGATATGCAAAGTGATACAAAACTAGAAGAGCTAATCTCAGCAATAACTGATGTTGCTAATAGTAAGCTTGTTTCTGAACAACAAGCTAAAGAGACTGCACTTCAGGCTCTAAAGGATGTAATTGCAGATGAACAGTCTTCAAACACTACCTCTTTGAGAAGTTATGTGCGTGATAATTTCGCTGCATTCAACGGTTCACGTGTAGAGCCATTTACTAAGATTTTAGCAAACAGCTTTATTGAGCGTTTTATTGGCGAACAAAAAATGACCAATTTGATCGCTGAAGCTAATATAGCAGTTAGCACATATTCTATGATCGAAGAAGCTGCCAAAGATGCTGTCAATAATATTCTGGATGAATCTAAAGCTAATTTGTTTGCAAAAGTTGTAAATGAACAAGTAAAAACACTACCAATTGATGTATTGAAAGAAATTTTCAAAGCTGCACTACAGCAAGCAATTGCTAGTAATAAAGCTGAATCTTCATTCAGATCATTTATGCGTGATAATTTTGCAGCTTATGAAGGGGCTCGTGTTGATCAATTCGTAGAAATTTTAAGTAATTCTGTATTTGATCGTATTGCTCTCGGTGAAGATTTGAAAGCAATGCAAGCTGAAGGTCATATAGCTACGACGATTTTAACACAAGTAGAGAATGCCGCTAAACAAAAAGCAGCTTTAGAAGAAGCCGCTCCAACAACGCCACAGGTCAAAACTGCTGATGTTAAATTAGCACCTGTTGTTCCTGCAGCTAAAAAAGCTACTGACGAGTCACCAACAAAAGGTGCAAACGCAGAACTAGCTGCGAAATTGGATAGACGTCGTGCTATGGTTGAATCTGCTGAGAAAGCTCCAGCTGTAGCTGCAACTACTCCAACTAAACCAGTTGTGCCACCTAGACCGGCGCTGACACCTTTGCAGAAGCTACAAGCTCTACGAGCAAAAGAAGCTGCGAAAGTAACTGTATCTGAAACAGTTGCTCAGCAACAAGATGCTACTTCATCTCCTAAAGCTAAAAACAACAACGTGTAATTTTAGCTTGTCCTGATCCTTTCAGCATTCCCGATGTTCCTGCGAACATCGGGTATCGCTGACACCTTAGTTAACCTCACAAATCACTTGTATTCACAAACCAAACATGGCAGCCTAAAATGATCTAATACAGATTCATGGAGGGAACAGAATGGCAAATAGTTTTGGCTGTAAGCAAACAATTAAGGTCGACAACCAAGACTACATTTTCTATAACATTTCAGCCCTACCCGCCAAATATGATGTTGGAAGACTTCCATTCTCAATTAAGATCTTGCTTGAGAATTTATTGCGCTGCGAAGATGACGATTCAGTGTCTAAGGTAGATATTGAAGCAGTGCTAAATTGGAAACCTAGTGATGCTCCCAGCTATGAAATAGCCTTTACTCCAGCTCGGGTAATATTACAAGATTTTACCGGCGTGCCGGCGATGGTAGATTTAGCTGCTATGCGCGATGCTATGGTCAAGCTCGGAGGTGATCCAAAAAAGATCAATCCGCTCTCACAAGTAGATTTAGTGATTGATCACTCAGTAAACGTGGACGTGTTCGGCGTTCCTAATGCACTTGAGATAAACACTGCCATTGAATTTGAACGCAACAAAGAGCGTTATAGCTTCTTACGTTGGGGCCAAGAAGCCTTAAGTAATTTTCGTGTTGTACCGCCAGGTACCGGGATTGTACATCAAGTAAATTTAGAATATTTAGCCAAAGTAGTGTTTACCAAACAAACTACGGAAGGTAATTTATGTTACCTAGATACAGTGATCGGCACCGATTCACACACCACCATGATAAATGGCTTGGGTGTGCTTGGTTGGGGCGTTGGTGGGATTGAAGCAGAAGCAGCGATGCTCGGTCAACCAGTAACTATGTTCATTCCTGAAGTAATCGGCTTTAAACTAACTGGTAAATTGCCCGAAGCCACTACCGCTACTGATTTAGTCCTAACTGTTACCGAAATGCTACGCAAAAAAGGCGTGGTAGCAAAATTTGTCGAGTTTTATGGCGATGGCCTAGATCATCTCAGTCTTGCAGACCGTGCAACTATCGGCAACATGTCACCCGAATATGGTGCAACTTGCGGTATATTTCCTATTGATAAGGAAACTTTAACTTATTTACGTTTATCTGGCCGCGATGAACACAGTGTAAAATTGATCGAAGCTTACGCTAAAGCGCAAGGTATGTTTCGACATCCTGGTGATCGCGAGGCCGAATATTCTG
>CAYPGU010000186.1:0-3303 GCA_964409995.1 uncultured Legionellaceae bacterium
ATTTCGCGTCGCTATACTGCAAATCGTTATGATGAAGCTGGTAACCCGAAACCATTCCCCGTTGAATGTGTCAAATTATTTCAAGAAGCTTTGGATGTTTACAAAGCTATGGGCAAAGAATTGTCCCAAACCCCACACATGCGACATGTGCAAATGTGTTTGGCTAGTGTTAAGTATCAGGAAACCTTAGCTATTTTAGAACATGCAGCTGAAGTATCGCCTGGAATCAAAGATATTGTTGCAACAAAAGCCACCGAAGTAAGATCATTGCTTACTGAATTAATCCCAAGTTTATTCATTGATGCACAAAAAGCTAAAACTGATCTTGCTGGGTATCAAGCGCAATACTATCTAAATGTTGCGGCAGATGATTTGCAAAAGGATTCCGATTACAGACTAGCTGGTTCCCTACAAGTTCTAGGCCTAACCGCAATATTAACCGAGCAAGATTTTGATGCTGCAGAGCAATATTTTGAAGCGGGCAGAAAATTCATGCTTGCTAAGTACTCCGGACAACGTTCCAATTTACTTGATGAGAATGCCAATGCTCTTATTGCTTATGCGGCAATGAATTACAGTACATTATTAGGCAATGTTGCAGAAGTCTCAAGCTTAAATGCAATAGAATCTCACCCATTTGCTAAATTGGCCTTTAAATTTGCTGCGAATTTAGGTTTTGCACAAATGAGTCCTGAAGACGTAGAAAACATTACTTTTTACGCAGATGACCTTGTTGCACAAGCAGTGGCTATATTGATTGAGTCTTATGAACTTTCATTTGAAAAAGCTGAAAACAATTACGCTCTGCAAGCTCGTACAGCATTGATGCAAATTTATGACCATCCAGCAGTCAAAGCAAATACCAAAGCATTGGCAATAGTAGCAGCTGGCGTGCAGGCACTTGCTGAAAACACTCCTTCAGCACAATTAGCTGCGCAAACTAGCAGTGGATCAGAAATTGACTCAGAACTTGATGATTCAGGCATTGAAGAAGCACCTGTTGCTCATGCGGCTACTGAACAAGACTTGGATCAAGTAATATCTCAATTAGTCACTGAATATGAAAAGCACGAGAGTACTGATCCTGCTACAGCTTCGATTATACGCGCTGCTTTAACAGGATTCACTGCACATGCCGCCTTCCAAACCAATCCAAAAGCAATTGCGATTGTTTCTACACTGCCTGATGTTGCATCAGAAATAGATGATGATGAAATGCCAGAACTTGAATCATTTCATGAAGATGTTCTAGATGCTGTTCTCAATGAAGTTGAAACATCTGACAACCAAAAGTCCGTTGCTACAACTGTTTCATCTACGGCTCCTTTAGCTCCTGGATTCCTAATGGCTAGGCAAGATAGTCCAAAACTAGCTGAGCTTGTACCAGTAAGCGTTGAAGAGAAACCAAAACAAGAAGAAGAAAAGGTCGTGAAAGAAAAGCTCGTTATGTAATTCTTTAATTTAAATCCCAGCAGATAGTTAAGAAATCTGCTGGGTTTTTTTTTGCGCCAAATTTACGTATAATTTAACCAAGTGCTTTTAGCATCATTTTGCCAATTTCCGCTGGAGACTTCACGATGTAAACTCCAGCATCTTCTAATGCGGCATACTTATCTTCAGCAGTGCCTTTGCCACCGGCAATTATTGCACCAGCATGCCCCATTCTTTTACCAGCCGGTGCAGTAACACCAGCTATATAAGCCACAACTGGTTTATTTACATTCTTTTTGATAAATTCAGCAGCTTCTTCTTCACCGCTACCACCAATTTCACCAACCAAAATAATTCCTTCTGTGCGTGGATCGGCTTGAAACATACTCAACACATCTATGAAGTTCATGCCCGGAATCGGATCGCCACCAATTCCTATGCAAGTAGTTTGGCCTAAGCCTAAATCCGTAGTTTGTTTAACTGCTTCATAGGTTAAGGTTCCAGATCTCGATACAATACCGATACTGCCAGGTAAATGGATATTTCCCGGCATAATACCGATTTTACATTCACCGGGTGTTATTATTCCTGGACAATTCGGTCCAATTAATTTGGCATTTTTGTTTTTCAAATAATTTTTTATTTCTAACATATCAAGCGTAGGCACACCTTCGGTGATACACACTACCAATTTGATTCCTGCTTCTACTGCTTCGACAATAGAATCTTTACAAAATGGTGCTGGCACATATATCACTGTTGCATCAGCATCGGTAGCATTGATTGCATCGATCATAGTATTAAATACTGGTAATCCCAAATGCTTTTGCCCACCTTTACCTGGGGTAACACCACCAACCATTTTGGTACCATATGCAATTGCTTGTTCGGTATGATATGTACCTTGCTGTCCAGTTAAACCCTGACAAATTACTCGCGTGTTTTTATCAACTAATACGCTCACCGCTTTTCTCCTACCGCTGCGACTATTTGTTCAGCGGCATCTTTAAATGATCGCGCTGCAATAATATTTAAACCACTTTCGCTTAACATTTTAGCACCATCTTCGGCATGATTTCCTTCCAAACGTACAACCACAGGGACTTTAATGCCAACTTCTGCAACCGCAGCAATAATACCAGCAGCAATCAAATCACAGCGCACTATGCCACCAAATATATTAACTAGCACGCCATTAACTTTAGGGTCAGATAAAATAATTTTGAATGCTTCTGTCACCCGCTCTTGAGTAGCACCACCACCTACATCTAAGAAATTTGCTGGTTCACCACCACATAGTTTAATTAAATCCATAGTGGCCATCGCCAAGCCTGCACCATTCACCATACATCCAATATTGCCATCTAATGAAATATATGAAATACCGCTTTCTTTGGCTTGTATTTCACGCTCATCTTCTTGACTTCGATCCCACATAGCAAGTATTTCAGGTTGGCGATATAAGGCATTTTCATCAACATTAATCTTGGCATCCAAACAGACTAATTCTCCGCTTTTAGTAATCACTAATGGATTAATCTCTAATAAACTTAAGTCCTTCTCAACAAACAATTTTCCTACTTGAGTTACTATTTTGCTAAATTGAGTAATTAACTTTGCATCTAGGTTCAAACCATATGCTAGTTTTCGACATTGATATGGTAACACGCCAAATAATGGATCAACTGTAATAGTTAAAATTTTATCTGGATCTTTTGCAGCAACTTTTTCGATCTCTACCCCGCCTTCAGTTGAAGCCATGATCACGATACGACGTTTTGAGCGATCTATTACTGCGCCTAAATATAGCTCTTGTGCAATATCACTTGGTTGTTCCAGCAATAAATTATCAACAGGTTGGCCACGCGCATC
>CAYPGU010000187.1:0-3297 GCA_964409995.1 uncultured Legionellaceae bacterium
CATACTTCTGGCGGCAAATTGCGTTCAAAGAACTCAAATTACCTCTAGATGGTATGTACATAACTGTACAACCAGGTACTTCGGTGCGCCAATTAGCGCAAGAATTAAAACGCACGGGAGTATTGCAGCATCCGCGCGTATTTACTTGGTATGCAATTTTATCTGGTTCGGCTAATCATATTAAAGCTGGGGAATATCGAGTTCTGCCCGGATTTACCGCGCGCCAGCTGTTGCATATGATGGTGAACGGGCAAGTGACGCAATATAGTTTTACGATTGTTGAAGGTTTGCGTTTCCAAGATGTACTGACTGCATTACAACAACATCCAAAAATTAAAAACACTTTAAGTGGTTTAAGCCAACAACAAATAATCAAAAAACTAGATATTCCGGTCAAACATTTGGAGGGAGTATTTCTGGCTGATACTTATTATTTTAACGCTGACACAACAGATGTTGATTTCTTACGCCGCGCTTTTTTAAGTTTACAAGAAAAATTAAACGCAGCTTGGGAACAGCGCGCGCCAAATCTCGTATTCAAAGAGCCTTATGAAGCTTTAATTTTGGCATCTATCATTGAAAAAGAATCTGGTTTGCCACACGAATTAAATGAAATATCCGGCGTTTTTCACCGTCGCTTAGCAAGAAAGATGCGTTTGCAGGCGGATCCGACAGTAGAATATTATCTAGGCGATGAATTAAAAGGCCCTTTGCTAAGACGCCATTTGAAAATCGATTCACCTTACAACACCTATATGCGCGAAGGTTTACCACCCACGCCGATTGCTATTCCCGGCATGCGCGCGATCGAAGCAGCCTTACATCCAGATCAAGGCACAACGATATTTTTTGTCGCCACTGGTAACGGCGGGCATATATTTTCCACTACCTTAGCAGAGCACAATAAAGCAGTTAAAGCAACTGCTGCACAGCGGCAAGCGGCGTATAAGAACTAGAATCAACTGGTCACACAATACGATGTCATTCCTCTAAGTGCATAGGAAAATCAGTCAATCCGAAACTGCTTAGCGTTTATCCGTCATCCCCGAAACTGCTTAGCGTTTATCCGTCATCCCCGAAAGTGTGCAGCGCTTATCCGTCATCCCCGAAAGTGTGCAGCGTTTATCCGTCATCCCCGAAAGCGCGTAGCGCTTATCGGGGAACCAGTGCATATTAACCTAGTAAGCTTGCAAGATTACCTGTATTATCTAGCCCAATATACTTCTATTCGCTAGAGTGATAGTAAATGAATTTTAATGAATCCATAATAAGAATCAATTGTGATTGCAGCATATATGTCACCATGAATTTCATAATACACTAACCTGGTCAGTTTATATTTGCTCGTAAATGAATCAACAAAGCCATGTTTGTGTTGATAAATACGCTGTATAAGGTTGCTTGTCACACCTATGTACAGTGTACCATTTCTTTTATTTGTCACAATATAAACATAAGATTCTTTCATGACTTATTGTAAATGGATCCCGGCAACGATGAGCCTGCCCCGGACGCATGTTATGCGAGCCGGGGGCCGGGATGACGAAATGCTTATTTATGCTAGGTCGTATGTTGTAAAATTTGTATTCCTACCCATTTTTGCTTACCATGGGTCTTCATTGGCAACTATGTGAGTTGGTCAACATGGCAAATGTAACGAATAAGCGCCTCTACAGTTTCTTATTTGCGGCTTCGCTTGGAACATTCCTCGAATTCTTTGATATCGCCCTATATTCTTTTTCCTCGGCCTTAATCGCGAAGCACTTTTTTCCATCCTCTGACCCGATGGCGGCAATTTTGGCTACCTGGGGCATATTTGCACTCAGTTATTTGGTGCGGCCACTCGGTGCGATTTGGTTTGGCTATTTGGCCGATGTGATTAGTAGCCGCCGCGCGATGGTGGTGTCGATGACTTTGATGGCGATTGCGACTGCCTCAATCGGCTTATTACCGACTTATGCCAGCATAGGCATCTGGGCGCCAATAATTTTACTAGCTTTACGCATCATGCAAAGCGTAGCGGTGAGTCCAGAATATAATTTACCTAGTGTGTTCATTAAAAATAATGATTGGTGTAAAAATCATTTTGGCTTAGTCTCCAGTATCTCAGCCTGTGTAACAGGTTTAGGTATGATGAGCGCGAGCTGGGTAATGTCCAAAGTTCTAGCTGATATGACTTTGGCTGAAATTGTCGGCTATCAATGGCGTTTGCCATTTATTGTTGCCGGTATCCTAGTTGGCACAATCGGTATTTATTTACGCTGGAATCTTGACGAAAGTTTAATGACGGCACCGCCGAAAAGCTTGCCATTTAAATTAGTAATAACTAAACAACGCAAAGATTTTTTAACCGCAGTTTTTATCGCTGGTTATGTAGGTTGCATGTCATATGCTTTGTTTAGCTTTTTGGTTTATCAATTACAAGCAGTAAGATCTTTAACCCCTGGTGAAGCTTTAACAGTATTAGCGAAGGGTAGTTTATTACCTGCCAGTTTTTCACTCATTGCTGGATATCTCTCAGATAAAGTCGAACGCAATATTTTAATGTTAATCTCAGCGATTGTGATGGCTGTCAGTGGTTACTATTTATTCGCCAACATGTCGAATGCAGATATGGGCTTACTAACCATCGCCAGCTGTATTATGTTAGCGAGTCTGGGCTTTTTTGCGGGCAGCTTTCCTGGTTACTTGGCAGAGTTGTTTGCACAGGAATATCGCTACACCGGTTCTTTTTTAGCTTACAATATTGGCATGTCCTGGATCGGTGGTATCAGCCCCTTGCTATTCATCAAAGCTACCAACCTAAATCCTTTGTTACCAGTTGCAATCATTGTGTTATATTCAAGTTTGATTGTATTATTAATGATTAAACCTTTGGTATCAAAATCACGGAGTATGTATGGCGGGGTTGCAGAATTGTCGCGGTAAATTTATAACCTTCGAAGGAATAGAAGGGGTTGGTAAATCAACTCAGGTGAGTCTCATTGCTGAAGACTTACGCAAAGCTGACGTTGAGGTTCTTACCACGCGTGAACCGGGCGGTACAGAAATTGCCGAAGCGATCCGTGGTGTCCTACTAAATCACTACGCAGAAACAATGACCTCAACTACAGAATTGCTGTTGCTATTTGCTGCGCGCGCGCAACACATCTCTACGGTTATTAAGCCAGCCCTACAAGAATATAAATGTGTAGTCTGCGATCGCTTCACCGATGCCACTTATGCGTATCAAGGTGGCGGACGCGGCGTATACCTGCAGAATATATTGCAATTAGAAAACATGGTACAAGGCGATTT
>CAYPGU010000188.1:0-3296 GCA_964409995.1 uncultured Legionellaceae bacterium
CGGCATGAAGCAAGACAACCTCCCTAAACTTCTGCTTGTTCTTCAGCCTCAGGCATGGGTGGTGGCGGATTAGAGTTAGCGGCTATAATTGTTTGCTCTTGTAAGCCTGGTTGGGGCGGTATCAAACCTACACCACTATTGAAGCGAGGTAATAGCACCGGCGATCTAGCTAGTGGCAAATCTCCAGCTTCCTCCGTGTATCTGGGAGTATCTTTTCTTTTTGGTGCTTCCGTGACAGTTTGGGTTGAATCTAAGCTTGCAACTTCATCTACAGAAAAATGTGGCGCATCGTTAGGAACTGTAACTTGATCTGCAAGCTCAGACTTTTCTTCAGCATTTTCACCTTCTTCATGTGTGGAATGAACGGAATTGTCAGTTTCCTCAACTTTATAGAACCGCAATGTTACATCTCTACCTGCAAAAGCATCGTAAATTGCTTGCTGACCGACCTCAGAAATACTGTTGTTTAACAAGTTAACATGGTTAATTGTTGGATTTGTTCTAAATCCTGCAGCTAGAATAAATGCGTGCTCATCAGTTAACTGATTCGATTCGAGTATCAATTCACTGACTTTCGAATCCACAAGCGCAGCAACCAATCTCTCCACTTGCACTATACTAAGACCATCGATTACAGCACAAATTTTGCAACTGACAACAAATTTATTATGGGATAATGCATCAATCAATTTGTCGGCTTGTTCTGCAGTCATGTCGTAGCATGATATCGATGTATAGCTTGGGATAATATCTCGTAAATCTTGCACATAACGAGCAAAGTTAGCTTGCGCCTCTTCATTAGTGTACAAAGTTCCCCATTCTATATTGCCATTTAATGTTCGAACTACTTCATGGTTTAAAATTGATTCTGGCACGTTGGTTAGGAGCGTTAAATGCGTAATTGTTTTTGGCAAACTCAAAACAATATTTACATCAGCAATAGCATCTAGCAAAACATGCGTAGTATTTTCCGGCAGTTGAGCGACATTTTCAGGCAGTATCCCTTCCCCCTGTAATACGACTGCGTCAGGTGCGGATTGAATAACAGATAGTTCTGTATCTTTGGTAATTATAAATGCATCTGGTCCATGTTCATATGGCATATTTTATTCCTTAAAATATCTATACTGTTTCTAGCATAATTTGTTGTTGCTTCGCCGTTCTGATCCCAACATCACCACGCATAAAATGATGTCTGCAGGTTGCTACATACATATCGTTGCCACCTATTTGTACTTGGGCACCCTGTGTGACTTTATTTCCTTGTGCATCAACGCGCATGTTCATGGTGGCTTTGCGTCCACAATGACATACAGTTTTAACTTCGATTAAATTATCTGCTAATGCAAGCAAATATAAACTGCCTGGAAATGGCTCACCCTGAAAATCAGAACGCAGTCCATAACATAACACCGGCAAATCTAGTTCATCAACTATATTACATAGTTGTTGCACGTGCTGCTTGGTTAAAAATTGCGCCTCATCCACTAAGATACAAGATAAATTTGGATTTTCCGCATAATATTTGTATATGTCTTGGAACAAATCGAACTCGGCATCAATCACACGTGCTTTAGCCGTTAAACCGATTCTAGAGGTAACATTACCAGCGCCATGACGCACATCAACACCAGGAGTGTAAAGCATGGTATCCATACCACGTTCTTGATAATTGTATGCAGATTGCAACATCAAAGTACTTTTACCCGCATTCATCGCTGAATAATAAAAATATAGTTTGGCCATGATTTTCTCCTGTTTATGTGCATGATGACATACTAATTGCACAGCATGATTCCGTTTATGAATGTCCCTCTAACAACTTAATTAGCTCATCCTCATCTAGCACCTTCACTCCCAATTGCTGCGCCTTTTCCAACTTCGAACCAGCTTCAGCTCCTGCTACCACATAATTAGTTTTTTTCGACACACTGTTGGTGACAGTAGCGCCGCGATTTTGTAGTTGTTCGCGCGCTTCGTCACGTGAGAATTTTACCAGCGAGCCAGTCAAAACAAATACCTGCCCGCTTAAGGGTAAATCATGTTTAACAATACTATGTTGCCAAGTAATGCCAGAGTTTAATAATTTCTGCACCACTTCAAGATTATGCTTCTGCTGAAAAAATACATGGATATTTTCAGCCATTACCGGGCCAATATCTTTAATTTGCTGTAATCTTTCAGTTGTAGCATGCATTAAATCGTTAAGCTCAGCAAACTCCATAGTCAAATTACGCGCCGTAGTTACGCCGACTTCTGGAATACCTAATGCATATAAAAATTTATCAAACTTGGTTTGTTTGCTTTTCTCAATCTCAGCCAAAATGTTTTGCGCTGATTTTTCGCCCATGCGCTCCAAATTACTTAACTGTTCTAGGTTGAGACTATAAATATCAGCCACATTACGCACTAGTTTAGCATCGACCAACTGCTCGACAATTTTGTCACCCAGACCTTCGATGTCCATAGCGCGACGCGATGCAAAATGCGTGATTGATTCTTTTAATTGGGCTGGACAAGAAATTTCGCCCATGCAACGTATGGCTGCTTCACCTTCGACGCGCACAGCAGTCGCATTACATACAGGACAATTTTTTGGTGTAGCAATTTTTTTTGCATCGCTGGGACGACGTTCTAATACTACGCTTACCACTTCTGGGATCACATCACCAGCGCGGCGCACAATTACTGTGTCGCCAATATGCACGTCTTTACGCGCAATTTCGTCCATATTGTGCAAAGTGGCATTACTTACTGTAACACCGCCAACAAACACTGGCTGCAAACGAGCAACAGGCGTTAAAATCCCAGTACGCCCCACTTGAAAATCAACGGCTAATACTTGGGTCATCTCTTCTTGCGCCGGAAATTTATACGCTATTGCCCAGCGCGGTGCGCGCGATACAAAACCTAAGCGTTGTTGCAAAGATATATTATTTACTTTATAAACAATACCATCAATTTCATATGGCAAGCTTGCCCGTTTTGCGCCTAATTGCACATAATACTTTGAACAGCCATCCAAACCATGCACTACCTGCACTTCCGGGCAAACCTTAAATCCCCATGCTCTTAATTGTTCTAAACATTCCTGGTGAGTTTTTAATTCAGTAGCAGGCAAACTATAGGCATAAAAACTTAAACCTCGCTGTTTAGTAATTCTTGGATCCAATTGACGCAGACTGCCAGCCGCTGCATTACGTGGATTAACAAAAGCTTTGGTCCCATCTTGCGCAGCACGTTTGTTTAGAGCTGCAAAACGCGATTTTAACATGTAGACCTCACCGCGCACTTCT
>CAYPGU010000189.1:0-3285 GCA_964409995.1 uncultured Legionellaceae bacterium
GCGCAGTCTTAAACCTGTTAATCATCTTGTCATACTGCTCGCCCTCATTTACCAACGCCTTGAGTTTCGTCCCATCATCCTTCCAGGCCATATACGCACACTGATAACCCCTAGCCATAAAAGCATTAATAACCGCAGTACATAGATGGGTCTTGCCGGCACCGACTTGACCACCAACAAAAAGCCAACCACCAGACTCAACAAAAGCCCTCGCTGTTTTCAAGCTCTCAACCTGCCAAGGCTGGTCCGCTATATAGTTGTCAAAAGTCTTATCCGCATCCACTCCGGCCTTTCGCATCTGCCTAATAGTCCTGCGCTGCTCATAACACTTGCAATAATTAAGCACAAGCAGACCATTATACATGCTGCCTATCATACCTTTGTTTTTGCAAAGAGCACAGCTAAATTCAGACATCCTTCCCTCTTGTGCATTGTATTCCTCAGCCTCAGACAATCTTGCCGTATGGCGATACAGTTCCAGTTCCGGCGGTATCGGCCATTTTGTTTGAACTTTCTTTAGTACTGCTGATATTTTTTCCAAGACTACCGCCTCCCTTGCGACATTCTTCAAGATAGCGATCAATAACCCAAGACAAAATAGCCCTGTAATCGCTTTTATACTTACGTCCAGTACTTCCTTTGTAGTTATCTAAAATCTCAATACAGCGCTTCACTGCGGCTTCACAACCAAGCTGCTCGTTAGCTATAAGTGACTGATACTCGTCATTGGTCATAGCAATAAATTCTGCAAACTTGATCTTCTGTTCCGTTGGAGTGTTGGACTTTGATTTTTTAGGTTTATCTTTTTCGAGGGGGGTATTATCTATCTCTTTCTCTATCTCTAGTTCTAACTCTATCTCTGGTGTAGATTTGTCTGGACATAGCCCGGACATTTGTCCAGTAATTTGTCCTGCATCTTGTCTGGACATTTGTCCTAAAACTAAATTTTTCTCCTTTTCTATTTGATCTCTGTATGCACGTTTTCTATCTGCCTCCGTTGTGCTTTTTCCGATATAGCTCTGAATATCTAGCATATAAATTGCTCCATTATCCAGTATCTCTACAAGCCCTAGCTGTACAAAGATATTCAGCGCTTTTTCCACTATCCCAATACTTATTCTCGTAATACTAGCTATCATGTGTGAATTGTATGGAATCTTATCATTAAACATTAGCTTGCCAGCATTTTTTAAGCTTCTTAGGTACAACTTCAATAAAATGTTTGAATATATGTATCCATCTGGCATCGTTTCAAGCATGAGCATTGCATCAGAGTCAAAAAAGTTTTCCTTTAACCTCATGTAGTAATAATTTTTATTATCAGCCATTTTACAGCTCCTTGCGGAGGAGTGGTTGTTTCCAAGTTGGAAATGACCACCCTTTATTTTACTTGTCATTACTTATCGCTACTTATCAATCTTAACTACATGCACATCCGCACCAATCTTTTTAAAATCTTCGATAAATTTACTCAAAGCTCTGCAATCTGCGCAGTCGCATTCATAATCTTTTTTAACCTCCCGCTCCCCTTGTCTCAACATATTTCGCCTATCTCGCTCAAATTCTGCAACAGTCTCGGTTAAATCACTAAACACCAATTTGGCCAACATCATCAGTTCCGGGCGCCCGTTGTATTTTTTTATAATAATTCCAGCAAATTCGCTAACATCCTTGACTACCTCCGCACTTGCCATCGGCTGTCTACTTACGCTACCTTGAATTACTGCATCTTTATTATTCATAATCATTTCTCCTTTTATGCGTGTGCCGATATTTAAGGCGGAGTGATAAACTCCGCCATTATTAATATGTTTTTAAATAGCTCCGGCCACAACCAAATACTCAGCCAAGTCCGTTTTTATTTTTTCCAGAATATTGTCCTTAGCCTCTTTCTCATACCTTAAATACTTAGGACACGACAACCTAAAGAGCGGTTTTTCATTCTCGCTCTTGGGGCGGATAATCTCTATCTCAATTTCAAAAAACTGCTTAAAATCACTCTCTTCAAAAAGCTCCATCTGCAACTCAATCAAAGTAGGTATCCTAATGGTCCCCTCGGTT
Organism: uncultured Legionellaceae bacterium; assembly: GCA_964409995.1. Classification (GTDB taxonomy): domain Bacteria; phylum Pseudomonadota; class Gammaproteobacteria; order UBA6186; family Azoamicaceae; genus JAGVLG01. The sequence goes on from CAYPGU010000189.1 coordinate 2,062, forward strand.
TCACCAATCGCAATAGCCACTGTATAGTTATTTCTGTCATCAAACGTATAGTCACCGCTGATTTTTAGTGCATACTTAAAGTTTCTTACACCATTTAACAATGCCTCGATAATTGGAATCTCGTCATCTGTTCTGATCTTCAGGAAATCAATTATCTGTTTATGCTCAAAAACTTTTCCATCATTAGATAGTATTTTGCCCCACTCTTTTGCTTGAATTGATGGCTGATATGCATACAGTATAGTTTCAAACGGCATATTTACGACCGTATCATCAATAATACACTTTGCCCCTGACTCATTATAAGCAACCACCGCATTAGCCTTACTAGCCTTGCTTTTAACTAACTCAACAAAACTTTTATGCGAGCCGGCAACAAACTTTCTACCATTAAAAACAAATATCTCCGGCGCATGACCTTCACGTAATACAAGCTCACGAGCATCACCACTAACCTCAATCTTAACCTTATCCATACTATTCACTCACCTTTCTCAAAATTTGCTCTTCCTTGCCCTCAAAAAGATTCACCGGCGCCGGATCTGTTGTTAACTTAAAATTCTTATCCATAGTACAAATTCCGGTTTTTTTCCTAGTTGGCAACTTATGCGAAATCTTATAATTGGACGATATTAAACTTGTCGTATCCGGCACCTTGGCAAGCTCAATAACTATAGAAATACTACCCTTGCCACCATTTTCGGAAATCTCTCTCGCCACCCTAGGCAACAGTTCTTTAAAATCCCTCTGCAAACTACCCTCATTAAGAGTATCTAATCCCAAGGACACTTGAATATCCATAATGTAATCACCTCTTGTTATTTTTTTACGCTATAGTCACCGGTCTACCGGTAATAGCCTCAATCTCTTGTGTGAATTTATCCACAACACCATTATCATTGCTAACATGAATTAGCTTTATGCTCCTCAACTGACTTAGGTCATTTGCTAGAAAAAATCCTTTACATGTATCCAAATTCATATGACTATACAGTATACGTTTCTTTCTAGTATCGCTGACACTACCGGCTTCAATATTTTTGTTTAAAGCCTCCATGTCATAGTTGCATTCAATCAACACATCCGTTAAGCCGTTAAACCTATGTTTGATATAATATGTGTCTGTTGCGAAAAGCAGCTTGTCATCACCGTTTTTAATCAAAAAACAAAGCGACTCGGCTGCATCGTGCTGTGCCTCAAACGGCAATATTTGCCAATCGCCTA
>CAYPGU010000190.1:0-3268 GCA_964409995.1 uncultured Legionellaceae bacterium
ACCGCATTTAACTGATGCAGAACGGAACTGTCTCAACAATCAAGTCGATGTTCTGTGTAGCATGTTGGATGCGGTTTAGGATTATCTTAAAACCGCAGGCTTTCTTGGTTTGCACATACCGACAGAATTTGGTGGACTAGGGTTTTCAGCCCTGGCTGGCTCTACAATTGTGCAAAAAATTTCAACTAAAAGCTTGAGCGCTGCTGTTACAGTAATGGTGCCAAACTCGCTAGGTCCAGCTGAATTATTAATTCACTATGGTACCAATGAACAAAAACAAAAATATTTACGCCGCTTAGCTGTTGGAGCAGAAGTACCATGTTTTGGTTTAACCTCGTCTGAAGCCGGTAGTGATGCTGGAGCGATAATTGATCAAGGCATTATTACGCGCGGAACCTTTGAAGGTCAGAAAGATGTAATTGGAATAAAATTAACCTGGAGTAAGCGCTATATTACGTTAGCGCCGGTTGCAACATTAATTGGCCTAGCAGTTAAAATTTATGATCCAGATAAAATTCTTGGTAACGAAACGGATTTAGGTATCACTGTTGTGTTATTGCCAACTAGCACTCCAGGTGTCGAAGTTGGTAAGAGACATTTTCCACTTAACCAAGCATTTTTAAATGGCCCAACTAGTGGTAAGGATGTATTTGTACCGCTGGATTATATTATTGGCGGCAAAGAGCGAATCGGTCAGGGTTGGAAAATGTTAGTCGAATGTTTGGCTTCTGGGCGCGGTGTATCATTACCAGCATTAGCAACAGCAACTGGTAAACACTGTTTTCGTGTCACAGGGGCTTATGCTAAAATCCGCCAACAATTTAATTTATCCGTAGGTAAGTTTGAGGGGGTGGGAAGTGTATTAGCTAGAATTGGTGGCTTTACATACATGCTAGAATCTACCCGTCTATTAACTGTTGGTGCTGTTGATCAAAATATTAAACCAGCGATTGTAACTGCGATTGCTAAATATCATATGACTGAAATGGGCCGCCAAGTAATTAATGATGCTATGGATGTTAATGGTGGCCGTGGAATTCAATTGGGCCCGCGTAATTATTTAGGTAATATTTATCAAGGCTATCCGGTTAGCATTACTGTTGAAGGCGCGAATATTTTAACGCGTTGTTTAATGATATTCGGCCAGGGTGCAGTACGCTGTCATCCATATGTATTGAAAGAAATGAATGCGGTAAACAACAAAGATCAGTTGCAGGGATTGTTGGATTTTGATAAGGCAATTTGTGCACATATGCGTTACGGAATATCAAATTTTGCTAAGTTGAAATTACATAGTTATACCGGGATGCATTTTTGTAGCTCAGTTGATTCACCTTGGAAACGCTACTATCAACGTTTTAGTTTTTTCAGTCTGGCCTTAGCATGCTGTGCAGATGCAGCAATGTTATTCTTGGGTGGTGATTTAAAACGCAAAGAAAACTTATCCGCGCGGTTAGGTGATGTGTTGAGCTATTTGTATATTGCATCAGCAGTTTTAAAATATGATAACGATAACGGCAATAAGGTTGAAGATGAAATTTATGTACGTTGGAGTTTAGATTATTGTCTGTATCAGATTCAATTAAGTTTAGAATACTTCTTGATTAACTTTCCTGTACGATGGTTTGCCAAACCAATGCAATGGTTAATTTTCTTACCTTGGCGCAACTTTCGTTTACCAAGCGATAAGCTTTCGATCGAAATTGCACATAATATGATGCAGCCTTCAGCCTTTCGGGATCGCCTAACTGACTACTGTGCCAAAGATTCAGACCCCAAACAAGCTGCCGGTCGCGTAGAACAAGCTTGGTTAAAGATGATTAGTGTTGAACCTTTATTGAGCAAAATCGATGCAGCAGTTAAACAAGGAAAAATTAAAAAGACACCAAGATTAGAAGCAAAGTTTAAGAGTGCTTTAGAGCAGAATATAATCACAGAAGCAGAATACAAGGATTTAACTCAATATGATGCAATGCGTTTAGACGCCTTGCAAGTGGATGAATTTACTAAGGCTGAACTAACCGGGAAAAAATCATGACTCGTGATGTATATCTAATCGATGGAACACGCACCCCACTTTTAAAAGCAGGTGCTAAACCTAATCCGTTACCAGCTGCTGATTTAGCCATCGCAGCTGCAAAACCATTATTAGAACGTCAGCCATTTGCACCAACTGAAATTGGTGAAGTAATTATTGGTTGCGTGGGGCCCGGGGCAGCAGAAGCAAATATTGGCCGCATAATTGGACTACGCGCAGGTTGTGGTGACAAAGTGCCAGGTTGGACAGTGCAACGTAATTGTGCCTCAGGTATGCAAGCTTTAGACTGCGCAGCACAGGACATTTCTGCAGGTCGGCATGAAATTGTATTAGCCGGCGGCACAGAGGCTATGAGTAGAGCTAGCGTTTTATTTAATGAAGATATGGTAAATTGGCTGTGTGATCTAAATGGTGCTAAAACCTTGCAACAAAAGCTTGCTATCTTTGCGCGTTTTCGCCCACATTTCCTGCAGCCAGAGTTTGGTATTCTAAAAGCCCTCACTGATCCGGTAGTGAATCTTAATATGGGACAAACTGCGGAAAAAGTAGCCTTTCAGTTCGGCATTACGCGTCAAGAAATGGACGAGTATTCTGTACAGAGTCATAAACGTTCTGTCGAAGCCCAACAAAATAAGTATTTTGAAGAAATTGTTCCTTTATTTGATTGGCGTGGTAAAAGTTACGAAGCTGATAACGGCGTAAGGCCAGATTCAAATGTGGAAAAATTAGCTACGTTGAAACCAGTATTTGATAAACCATTTGGTTTAGTTACGGCTGCCAACAGCTCACAAATTTCTGATGGCGCGGCGCTAACAATTTTAGCTTCGCAAGACGCTGTCAATAAGTATAAGCTCAAGCCCTTGGCAAAAATACTCGATGTTGCTTGGGTAGCATTGGATCCATCTATAATGGGGATGGGGCCTGCGTTTGCTATTGCTGCAATACTCAAGAAAAATAATTTACCTATTAGCGCCATTGATTACTTTGAAATTAATGAAGCATTTGCGAGTCAAGTATTAGCATGCATTAAGGTGCTAAATGATAAGGATTATTGCAAAGAGAATTTTGGCTGGAATACAGCAGTGGGTGTTTTAGACCAGGCCAAGTTAAATATTGATGGTGGCGCAATAGCTATCGGTCATCCAGTTGGAGCAACTGGTACGCGTTTGGTACTACATTTGGCCCACATTCTCAAGCGTAATAATGCCAAACTTGGAATTGCTTCCTTAT
>CAYPGU010000191.1:0-3194 GCA_964409995.1 uncultured Legionellaceae bacterium
AACGGTGGCGATAGCATAACCGACAATTTAATCCCAGAGTGGATTAATGCTAATGCTACAAGCAGCTGGGATGGAAGTATTTGGAATAATGGTAATCTTATTAGCCCAGGTAGTTGGGATAATGAGACCTGTCAGTAGCTCTCAAAATAGTATGGACTATTCGAGCAAATACAAAGCAATCATCTAGTAAAGACTCAATACTTCTCTTATGTTAAAATATCCTACTTATATTAAAAAATTAGAAAGTAGGCTTAATGATGACTGCAAGTATTAGCAAAATCCAGCGCCATTTGGCTCCCAACGGGGTTAAATCCTTGCCGGCTATTAAAAATATTATCGCCGTGGCCTCGGGCAAGGGCGGAGTGGGTAAGTCAACTGTTGCAGTCAACCTAGCTTTAGCCATGCAACAGTTAGGCGCCAAAGTCGGCCTTTTGGATGCGGATATCTATGGCCCAAGCCAACCGCATATGTTGGGTGTTAATTCCAAACCAATCATTCATGCGGATAAAACAATCGAACCTATCTTTGCCCATGGCCTGCAGACCATGTCGATTGGCTATTTAATTGATGCCGCGACGCCAGCAGTTTGGCGTGGACCAATGGTCAGTGGTGCTCTGCAACAGATGTTAAACAGCACCTATTGGCGCGATTTAGATTATTTAATTATTGATTTGCCACCAGGTACCGGTGATATTCAATTAACCTTAGCGCAGAAAGTGCCAGTGTGTGGTGCCGTAGTTGTAACTACGCCGCAAGATGTAGCTCTTCTTGATGTAACCAAAGCGATTGATATGTTTAGCCGTGTTAACGTACCAGTATTGGGCGTGGTAGAAAATATGGCAGTGCATGTGTGTACTAATTGTGGGCATGCGGAACATATTTTTGGCACCAATGGCGGCTCGAGCTTAGCTGCAAAACATGCGGTGCCGTTTCTGGGTAGTTTGCCTCTGGAGTTGGCGGTACGCGAATTAGCAGATGCGGGGAAGCCAAGTGTGCTTGCGCGACCTGAGCATCCTAGTACTACGTTGTATTTGAATATTGCACAGCAAGTTCATCAAGCACTCGCTAAAACCAAGCGTGACTTAAGTATACCGATTAGCAACATTCTGGTTGAAGAAACGTAGCATGATACAACGCATAGCAAAACATTGGGAAACAAATTTAATAACCGTTTTTTTATTAGGTTTCTCGAGTGGTTTGCCGTTCCTGATGATTTTATCTACATTGAGCGTTTGGTTATCTGAAGTTGGTGTTTCCAAAACTCTAATTGGTTTATTTGCCTGGGTTTCGATCCCTTACTCGATTAAATTTCTGTGGGGCGCCATGGTCGACAATGTGCGTCTACCTTGGTTAACGCAGTATTTTGGTGTGCGACGTGGTTGGCTACTGTTATCGCAAATTTGTTTATGGATTAGTTTGATTGTGTTGGGTATGACTGAACCGATGGATAATTTATGGATGACCGCCTTCTGCGCTCTGTTGGTCGGTAGCAGCTCAGCAATTCAAGATATTGTAATTGAAGCGTATCGAATTGAAATTTTACCCGCCGCTAAGGTTGGTATTGGTGCGAGTGCTTCGGTATTAGGTTATCGGGTAGGCATGTTATGTGCCGGCGCTGGCACTATCTATTTGGCGGCTGAATTTAACAGCTGGCATTTAGCATATAATTTGATAGCCGCCTGTATGGCGTTGGGGATCATTACTACTCTATTTTGTCGCGAACCGACTGTGAATCGATCACCAACCAAGATGGTTGTATTTAAAGCCCTAAAAATCTTTCTGCGCAAATTAGATTGGCAAATAATTATCCCTTTTATTTTAAGTTATAAGATTGCCGACACAGTATTAAATGTCATGAGCATGCCATTCCTGTTAGAAATTGGATTTAACAAAGTAGAAATCGCCTCTGTTGCGCGTACCTTTGGTATCTCAGCGATGATTGTGGGTGGTTTTGTCGGTGGTATATTATTAATGTGGCAGTCGCTACGTGATAATTTAATGGTTTGTGTTGCTTTGCAAGCATTCGCCAGCGCTTTATTTATTATGCAGGCGCAATATGGACATGATGTGTCGTTTTTGTTTGTTACCATGGGCGTGGAGAACTTCACTTGCGGTATGAGCCAAGTTGCCTTGATCGCGTATTTGTCGCAACTATGTCCGAATAGACATACTGCTTTGTATTATGGGATTTTATCTTCATTCGCGTCGTTTGTGCGCGTAAGTTTTTCTGCCTTAGCTGGTTGGTTGGCAGATCATTATGCTTGGTCGCAGTTCTATACCTTTGTCTGTATTAGCTGTGTACCGAGTGTGATTTTATTGATTGTTTACGCGCAGCATTTTGTTAAATTATCGGTAGTAAAAGTCGCGAACATCATCCCGGCTGAGCCACAAGAAAGTGTGGAGGTGACGAACGTCATCCCGGCCGAGCCACACCAAAGTGTGGCGCAGTAGCCGGGATCCAGATCCCGGTTCGCGTAACACGCGACCTGGATAACTAATCAGAATTTTTTATTTAATAGGAGCAAAACATGGCAATTAAATCAGATCGTTGGATCACACGGATGGCAGAACAACATGGCATGATTAGCCCATTTGTAGGCCAACAAGTTAAACAGAATGCACAAACAGGGGTAATTTCCTACGGCGTTTCTAGTTATGGCTATGATGTGCGTTGCTCCAATGAATTTAAGATCTTTACGAATATAAACTCTTCAATTGTCGATCCAAAAAACTTTGATCCGAATAGCTTCGTTGATGTGGTTTCCGATGTGTGTATCATCCCGCCAAACTCCTTTGCCTTAGCACGCACAGTTGAATATTTTAAGATCCCTCGCAGTGTTTTAACTGTTTGTTTGGGTAAATCTACTTATGCACGTTGTGGCATCATCGTAAATGTGACTCCGCTTGAACCAGAATGGGAAGGGCATGTGACTCTAGAATTTTCTAATACAACCCCATTACCAGCGAAAATTTATGCTAATGAAGGTGTAGCGCAAATGTTATTCTTTGAAGCCGATGAAATTTGCGAAACTTCATATCTGGATCGCAAGGGTAAATACCAAGGGCAAACTGGCGTAACCTTGCCGGTAGTTTTAGGCGCCGTTGCAGAAAAAGCTTAGCTTTATACAATAACGTGACAAGGTTTATTGCGTAATCCTAAAAATGGTAAAACTCTCTGTTGCATAACCTCATCA
>CAYPGU010000192.1:0-3182 GCA_964409995.1 uncultured Legionellaceae bacterium
TAACGCCATACCAGCGTACAGAGAAGGAACCTACAGAGAATATAACCGGATCGATTTCAGGATATGCCAGCATAGTTATTTGTTCAGCTTTTGAATATTTAAAAAAATGATGGCTTAGATCATAGAAGTATCACTATAAGATTGCAACTTAAGATGCGGATTTATCTTCGATTTGAGAAGGTTTAGCCTTCTTAACTGTGGCATTTTTATCATACACATATTCGACAAACTCATTATATGGCAGTGGCTTACAATAATAAAACCCTTGTACTGCATCACAACCCTCTGTGCGCAACAACTCTAACTCTTCCTTGGTTTCTACACCCTCGGCTACAACCTCAAAACCAAGCTGTTTTGCCATACGTATAATCGTAGCAACAATTGCGACATTAGCGGGGATTTTATTCATATCATGCACAAAACAACGATCTATTTTTAAAATACTGATTGGGAAACGAGTTAATTGATTCAAAGATGAATAGCCAGTACCAAAATCATCAACTGCGATCTTCACACCCATGGATTGTAATACTTTTAACATTAGGGAAGATTTTTCTGTATCAGTCATCACAACTGCTTCGGTCAATTCTAATTCAACCTTGTGCGGTGCAATCCCTGAATCCCAAATTGCTTCGGCAATTATACTCGCAATATCACCCTTGTTGAATTGATGAGCTGAAAGGTTAATCGAAATACTGAGATCAGCAAAACCTTCTTTGTGCAAACGACTAATATCTTTACAAGCAGTATAAATTACCCATTTGCCTATTGGATGAATCAAACCTAAATCTTCTATAACTGGTATGAATATATCAGGAGTTATATTTCCTAACGAAGGGTGATGCCAACGCAATAATGCTTCAGCTCCTTGTACCAAACCTGTTTGCAGATTGACTTTTGGTTGATAGCGTAATGAAAATTCATTGCGTTGTAGTGCTTCACGCAAGTCAGAACTGATTAATGTACGCATGATTGATTTCTTGCTCATATCTTCGGTGTAGAATGAATATGAGCTGTAGCCTATCTTTTTTGCATTATCACGCGCAGCGCCAGCGTGTTTGATCAAATCAAGGGCATCCGTCGCACAATCAGGATACACACAAATACCAGCACAGCAGCTTACGTTCAATTCATAACCTTCTATGCTAACTGGAGTAGATACTGCTTGAATGATTCCATTAGTAATTTCAGCAACTGTGTCCGTGCTTTTACCATAGTCATATAAAATGATGGCAAACTCATCCGAGCCAACATGATAAATAAATTGACTGAACTCTTTTGCTTTATCAGATAGTACTTTACTTACATGTATCAAAACTGAATCGGCAAGCTTAATACCTAACGATGTATTAATATTGTTGAAATCATCCAAATCTATAAATAATACAGCGAGATTTGCTTTGTCTACCTTGCTGTTTTCAATTAAAGACTCTAGGTTCTCGATCAACATTGGCCTGGTATCTAGTCCTGTTAGGTGATGTTTATGATGCTGCCGACGGCCAGGCTTTTCTTCTATGAAACGCTCCTTGATGCGCCAATAAGCATTGGTAATTATAAAAACCAAAACCATTAAGACTACGCACAACGCAAATAAGATAAAAATCGAAAGACGTACTGCACTGATATTCATTATCTCTGGATTTAAAATACCTAATTCCATCCGCTTTCCTCATTATGCATGATGCTATTCAATGACTTTACCACTCCACCTTTATAACCACCAAAAAAGATCGGGGCTAATTCTTTCAACGCCCTCCGATATACATCGCGTTTAAAATGAATAACCTGCGATAATGGGAACCAGTAATTGACCCACGCCCAATCATCAAACTCAGGTTTTTTACCCGCCGTTAATCTTATATCTGCATCTGTGCCAATAAATTTAAGTAAAAACCATTTTTGTTTTTGACCAATACAGGTTGGCTTGGTAGAGCGAATCAGTTTTTTTGGCAGCTTATACTTTAGCCATTGTCGAGTGTGGCCAATTATCTGTACTTTATCTTTTTCAAGTCCAACTTCCTCGAACAATTCACGAAAAACCGTTTCTTCTAGATTTTCTTGGCTCTCCGAGCCGCCTTGCGGGAACTGCCAGGCATTTTGGTTCAATCTTTTACCCAAAAAAACTTTGCCTGCAGAATTGGTAAGCACAATACCGACATTTAGCCGATAACCGTTGGCGTCGATCAATTCTATCTCCTACTAAACCATGATCTGTGCCATAAAATAATTAGCACTTGGTCGGCTTAGCCTTTTAAATATATCTTCAGCTTAGCTAAGTATGGACAATATGTTGTATGAACTACGCTTATTGATAAGTTTTTTTATAAAAAAAATCTAGGTGTTTTTAGTAGTTCGCCATGCAACATTTAATTCACGCGCAGCTTTTACTTCATCTAAACGATGCACAGGTAAATTTTCTGGTGCCAATTTGAATCGATCTGAATGTTTATCTAACTCTAACCATAGCTGTTGCATAATGTGTAAAAAATTATCTAGCACTTCTTTGCTTTCTGTTTCTGTTGGCTCAATTAACCAGCATTCAGGAACTGATAAAGGAAAATATATGGTCGGAGCATGGATGCCTGTATCAAGGATACGTTTGGCAAAATCTAGAGCATTGACGTGATACTTTTTTGCGACTGATGAGAGGGTAATGATAAATTCGTGCGCAGCAATTCGCTCTGGGTACGCCAAAGTGTAACCTATCCGCGCTAAATTATGCATCAAATAATTTGCATTTAATACTGAAACTGCAGATACTCGGCGCAAACCTTCTGCCCCTAACATTAGCGTATAGATGTAAGCGCGCAACAGGACGCCAGCATTTCCCATACAAGCACCAACTCTACCGATTGTTTGTGTGCGCTCTGCCTCAGTACTCCAATTATAATCTTTACCATTCTTTACTACTAAAGGAATCGGTAAGTATGGAGCTAATAATTTATTCGCTGCAACTGGACCTGCACCAGGACCTCCGCCACCATGTGGCGTAGCAAAAGTTTTATGTAAATTTAAATGCATTACATCAAAACCCATATCACCTGGCCGAACACGGCCTAGAATTGCATTTAAATTTGCACCATCATAATACAATAATCCTCCAGCCTTATGCACCAAATCGGCAACCTCAGTAATTTTGCGCTCAAATAACCCGAGGGTAGAAGGATTGGTTAACATTAAGC
>CAYPGU010000193.1:0-3110 GCA_964409995.1 uncultured Legionellaceae bacterium
CATGAGTTGGCTACAGATAGTCTGGCAGCTAGTTTCTCAAGCGTAACCAGATCTTCAGGAAATTGTAGCTTATTTAGTTTAATTAAATCAATTTCTGCATTTAACTGTAAAAAATCTTCATCTGACAAATCGCATAAGAATGGCAATAAAACACATCTTAGTGCATCAGGAACTTCTTCAGCAGTAAAAATGTATAAAATATCTTTAACAGGCAAGCTTAAAATAGCAAAAAAATTCTGTAGCTTAGTAAAATGGTAGACTTCACTATTGGCAAGTTTGGTTATAATTAATTTGTTTAAAGCACGATTGGTGGTTTCGTTTGCTTTTAACATGTCCAACACCTGCACATGATCTAATTTGTCAACAGCATCTTTTATTCGTTGCTGTGCTGGTATTACTTTTACTGGCTTAGGTAGTGGAGCAGCAACTTTAGGTTTTGCTTCTTCTAATTGTTGTTGCTTTAACTTTTGTTCGGCCTTAATTTTTGCCACATAATCAGAGTGTAACTTGGCAATTTTACTTAAATTTTCGCCAGTTAATAATTTTTTGGCAACACCATGTATTACATTTTGCTGTGTGAGCTGAGCATATTTTTCAGCTGTAAACGAGACAAGACCAAGTAACATCATCCTGCGTAGATTGTCATGAATTAGTTTGCTAGTAGTTACTATACAGCGTTCACGCAAATTAACAGGAATATCTAGCTCAGAGTGTAGTACGCTAAGCTTTTTTAAATTATTGGGTAAAGTTGCTAGTAATTCGAAGATCTCAGTCTCAGTCTCAGTCTCAGTGTGAGGATATTCATTTGCGAATTGCTGAAATTTTTCTTTGAATAAATTTAAATCAAACTCTATTTTTGCAGGCTCGGTAATAGATTCACATTTCGTAGCTTCTTGCGGTACTTCTTGTGCAGCTTGCGGTACTTCTTGTGCAGCTTGCGGCACTTCAATATTAGCGCGATTATTTATCTGTGCTAATTTTGCGCTGAATGAGGGTACATATGCTTTTGTAACTGCTTTTTGAGGTACTGATGATTGCTGAGTATATTGTTGTACTGTATATCCTTGGTAAAAATTCCATGCCTCTGACACCCATGTGAATAATTGCAAATCTAAACTGACAAGTGGCGGCATAACATTATGCGGTAAAACGCCATTTCCCGCGATCAAAGTTCCAAGTTCATAATATGCCACTAAATTTGTAATTGGATTAATTCGACCAAATCTAGTATCAAAAAACAGAGTTCTTGTATAAATAACTTGATTTAAATGGTTCAGAAGTTGTTCTTGGATCCAACCAACAAACTCAGTAATATAAACTGGCATGCTATATGCAAATAGCATCACAGGCGCTAAAATTATTTCGCTAGTTCTACCCGCATCTAGTTCATGATCATTGACTAAACATTGGGCCGCAAAATTGCTATAGCCTGGGTAAGCATGGGAAACAGAGAGTACTAAACGTGGCATGAAAAATATCCCAACAAAATTATTATAACCAAGCACAAAAACTGAATTTAAGCATATCCGAAGCTCAATGGAAAGTATTATGCGGGCTGCTAATTATACAATGCTGGTTGACTGAGACATGCGGATTTATTGCAAGCACGACAATTATTGGTATAATTCTTGGTATTCAATTTCCAATGAGACAGCATGCGTATCAAACGTCTGGTTACCATACTTAACTTAATATTAATTTTTTTAATAACTATGGTAGTTATTTTGTACTTTTCGCTATTAGGGCGAGACATCTCACTACAAACTTTGTACACGGCTGCCCCTCATCCGCAGGGGGTATATTTAATTTCTTATGCTTTTGGAGATGATGTATTCTTTCAAAATCAAAATGCTTTAATGGAATCAGCGATTAATAAAGGTATCGATGGTGTGTTCAATTACAATCACGAGCATCTCGATCCAGCCTTTGTTGCCAAGAATCAACATATTTTCGATCAAAGTGTTGGTGCAGGTTATTGGCTATGGAAACCATGGATCATTCAGGATACTTTGAAGAGAATACCGGAAGATGCAATTCTAATCTATGCCGATAGTGGGATTGTATTTAAGCGCCCACTCACACCGCTGCTCGAGGCAGCAAAAGAACATGGCATCATTCTTATTGAACATCCAATTTTTAGCCGTGAGGCCGAATCTCAAAACGCGACTTTAACAGGTTTAGGTTGTACTTCAGAAGAATGTCGGCAAGGACGTAATGTGATTGCTGGGTTTATGCTGATTAAGAACAATGCAGCAAATAGAGCTTTTGTGAAGAAATGGTTAGATGCGTGCCAAAATCCTAAGTATCTGATCGATCAACCCGGCACTCAACCAGAATCAGATGCTTTTGTTAAACATAAGCATGACCAATCTATTCTGGGCATAATGGCTTATCAACATCGGGATCAAATCAAAACCCTATCGTACAAGTTTTTGCATGATAACTTTTTAACCATCACATTTCGTAAGCCAGATACTAGATACCGTACACAGGAAGCAGAGATTTATAAGTATTCGCTGTTTGGCCGCTTGGAATACAAACTCAGCAATACTTCTATGTTTATGAAGATACGCGAAATAATTATTACCTTAAGCCAGCATTTCCCTTGGCGCTCGACCTATTATAAAGAAATTGATTTGGCGCCAGAGTTAAAGAATCCGCATTAGTTGTCATCCACTAACGTGTAACCCCGATAAATGCTACGCATCTTCGGGGATGACAAAATTATATACTATCCTATACTCTGTCACATGAATCTAATCACTTCACAACGCTTCTTACCACTATTCATCACGCAATTTTTGGGTGCATTCAACGACAATATGCTCAAAAATGCACTAGTGATTCTAATAACATATAAATTAGCTGATCAAACTGGGGGAAATGCGCAAGTACTTGTTACAGTTGCAGCTGGTCTTTTTATCTTACCATTTTTTTTGTTTTCGGCTATGGCGGGCCAATTAGCGGATAAATATGATCGAGCATTTTTGACCAGGATCATAAAGATCTTTGAGATTATTATTATGTGTCTGGCAACTATTGGTTTTATTTTTTACAACTATTGGTTTCTAATCGCCGTATTATTTTGCGCTGGAGTCCATTCAACTTTC
>CAYPGU010000194.1:0-3107 GCA_964409995.1 uncultured Legionellaceae bacterium
GAGCACCACCTTGACATGGTGGTGGTCGGTGGTTCGATCCCACTCGTGCCTACCATTTAACTATTCCAAGACATATGCAATTTTTACGTTTAAGATTTAAAATCACGTTTATTCGTCTTTGAAGTTAATTCATGTAAAACCATCTCTACAATTTCTTGTTTTATATGAACTAGCTTATGTTAGTTTAGATATGTATTTCCTTGTTCAATAACTTCCAGCAATTTTAGAGCCACATTATGGGCCAACTATTTACCGATTGGCGGTGCTTTTGAATGAAATAGAGCTGGTTGATTGATCCAAGTTTAAAGATTATTTAACAAATTGTTGCACTATATGGAGGGATATCATAATACCATCCATTTATTAAGTAATCGCTCCATCCCATAGTGTCTGCCAACGATCTTAGCTCTGGATCAAATGTATAGTGACCGCACTTCGTGCTAATGATGCCATCTATTTCCCAATATTGACAATGTACAGTCATATCCGAACCAGTATTAAAATCAGCAGCGCGGATCACAAAACCGATGGCACCCGATGAACTAGTACACGTGCCGTCTGCAAGCGCACCAGGTGTCATAAAGACTGAATTCATTAAGGGATCTATCGAGTTGTCAGCTATTCCTGTGTCTACTCTGGAGCCGCCAAAGTCATACTGGGAGTCTAAGGAGTAGCCAGCCTGCGCAGCATTAGGGTATGCACCATTCAAGGAAGCATACATAGTAGCTTTGGAAATCATAGCATTCACAGATGTCATTACTGAACTCAACTTGGCTCTGTTTACATAAGAACTATAAGCTGGAACTGCTGCAGCTGATAGAAGCCCTACAATTGTAATTACAACCATTAGTTCTATTAATGAGAATGCTTTCATATGAGATAACACCTACAAACTATTATATATATTATAGTTTAAAATACAGGACTCACAGATTGAGTGTGCAATCACCTAAAATATAAAAAGCACTATAAAAGTACTATAAAAATGATATAAATGGTTCAACTTTGTGGAGCACATTGTGAAATTAGTTACTGGTTTTTCATTAATAGAACTAATGGTTGTTATTGCGATAGTTGCTTTACTGTCAGCAGTGGCTGTACCAAGTTACCAAGACTATACACGCAAAGCAACAATAACTAATTCAGTGGTTTTGATAGAAAACTTTACGGATAAGATATGGGAAGAGATTATGCGTACTGGTGATAACGTAACTACCATAAGCCAATTAGGATATCCTGCTGATGTAGTAGATCCTATGACTACACCTATGCCGGATTCAGTTGCTGAATATTTGGCTCCAAACATAGTGCAGCTGACAGTTCGATCAAACATGGGCAATTCTGGTAGTTGTAACTGGATCACAGGTTCTGGTTACATTTCTAATTTAGGTAACGATGGAGCTATGGATTCGGGCAACGGTTACCCATTTATTGATTATGCGTCTGTTGGTGTAGAATATAACGGTATGCTCAGCAAATTTTGTGCATTCCGTGAATTTGACGCAAATGCAAATGCAGTGGATGATTCGGTTATAGGTTCTTGTTATAACATCGGCGACCCTGATCAGTTTGATGCGTATATGGCAGAGTTTGGCGCCAGAATAGCACAATGTTCTTAATTGATGATTAGATAATTTAATCGCCACTCGTGCGTAAGAAGTAATCTTCTAACCGGTCAGGTTTTAAATTTTGAGCGTTATTACTTCTACTGCCACTATCAATCCAGATATTAACTTCATATGGTGGATCCATGCTGCTACATACTATTGCCATATTACGTATATTTTCTAGATATTCGCTGGGAATTTTACCGCCCATCCAGATAAAATGAATTTTCTTTGGAATTTCAACATTACCTGACATTATGTATATCCAGAATTTACCTTACTAATATCTTAGATTAAATATAACTACTTTGGTTCAATATTCCCGTTGGTGAATGAGTGAGGTATCACGGATTTGAAGCTTCTTGCATGGTTGCGTCCGCGTAGTCAACTTCATGACTGGTGATTCTCTATGTTGATTTCATTTCTATGTATATATTTAATAGAGTATCATCGATTAGGTTGCTTCGAAGGGACACTGTTATGTTTGGTTTACCTAGGGTTCAAATAATATATTCATTCTTAGTGGCTTTTATAATGCTGCCAGGGTTATGCAACGCAAATGGAATATATAATGTTAATTCAAGCAGTGAAGAATTAATAGAAATAATAAATGCGGATCCAGTATTGCTACAGAAAGCGAAAAGTTTTGTATTAACTAATTTTCCAGAAGTTGTTCAATCTTTAAAACACATACCTATGTCCCTAAGTGAAGGTGAAAAGAGCAATGAAGGCCCAACGCCAAAAAAAGCCCCACCTTCGATTGGTAAGGCGCGAGGAACTATTTCGCGCAACTTACGACCTATGAATCCTCCAATCACAAGTAATACAGATTCTAATTCAGATGATACAATTTCAATTACACCTGGTCGAGAATACGCTCAACAAGCGGTTTGGAATGCTTGGTTGGATGGATACTATTTTGATGTAAGTGATCGTAGGTACAGTTTAAGTCTAGATGGTCATGAGTCGTTAATAACATTAGGTACTGACAGATTGGTGCAACGAAATCTTGCGCTAGGACTATTATTGTCCTTTCAGCATGCACGTTCTACTAATTTTGGAGGTAAATGGCTAGTGATTTCAGATGAGGTTACCTTCGGCCCATATTTTGCTTACCAAATTTCCCCAAGATGGGTGCTGAATACCTCCTTAGGCTACAGTGCAGACTGTAACAAGCTGAACATAGGTACGATAAATGGTAAATACCGTGCACAATCTTACTCACTGGAAATAGATCTGGCTGGTCAATACAAATACCAAATAGCTAATTTGCGTTATAAATCATCGTTCTATTATTCGTATACACATAATAATCCTTATACTATGTCTGGAAGCTCAGGAAATAGAAATATTAGTATTCCTGTTTTGAGCGATAATTTCGGTCTTGGTCTGGTTAGCATGTTAATCGAAGTAAATCACGATTTTAAATTTAATCGTTTCAATATACTTGAACCATTCGCCGAGATAGGTGTTACATATCAATATTTAAGACCAAATAAT
>CAYPGU010000195.1:0-1562 GCA_964409995.1 uncultured Legionellaceae bacterium
CTCTTAAGTCTGTTTAGTCGCTATTATTTGAATAAATGGTGAACGATGCGTTTCATCAAGCCAAGCAATGCCATCGTCTGCCGTTCCTAATGGATAATTAATTGCACGAATTTCTAGGGCTGCATCTGCAAACGCTTGGCGATAATCTGCTTCACACCAATAATAATCGGCAAAGGTTAAATCGATTTCTTTGAGCCGCGCTTTTACTATATCGCCACTACGCGGCTGTATGTTTTCTGGGAAATTTGTATCCCAAATATTAGATTTGTAGTTCGGATCATAGACGTTTGCGCTTGCCACAATTGCGATTATTAAACCATCATCTTTTAAAGTACGAGATGCTTCTGATAAATATTGCTGAATCTTGGCCAAAGATGCGATTTCAAATAACACAAAGCTAGATAGAACCAAATCGAACTGCTGATCTGCAAATGGCAAGCTATTATTTTCTAATAAGGTAAAATTTACATTCGGATAATTATCTTTAGTTTGTTCGATCATGTGCGGATTAATATCTACAGCTTCTACTGTGAAATTATTTTTCAATAAATACTCAAGCGAAAAACCTTGGCCACTGCCATAATCCAGTGCATGTTTTAATTTGGTGCTAGCTAACCAAGGTTCAAGGCCGCGAAAACACAGCTCGAGCCAATTCATCTGTTTGACCTTTTGGTAGCTATTGGCCTCTTGGGCACTCGCCTGCCCGGAGATATATAAGTTTGTTTGCCTAGAACTCATAAGCTGCTCAACTAGATATTGGTTCTGTAGACTTTGATTATGAATTAAGGAGAAATACTATGCAACAATCAAGTATAAGCTACCATGGCACTAATACAAAACCGCGTTCGCTTTCCATGGCAGAATTTTCGTAAGGCGCAAATTTGGCGTCAGTTGCGATGTCTTTAAAGGTAAACTCTGCATTATTGCCTGTCATTACAACTTCTTGCTCAATTAAGCTATCATTGGTTTGATCAATTACACCAGCTGCATGGGTTAGACAATTAAGATTCACACGCGTAATAACTATTAGATTAAGATCTGATTCTTTATAATCCTTTAGACGCGCCATTTCTGCATCACTGCGCATACCATCTTCAATGGAACACATAAAATCCATACCATAATCAATCGTGATAACTCCGTTAGAAAAATTGTACGCCATCCTAGCAGGCAATGCTGTTTGCCGAGCAAAGCTGGCAACAGGTTGGAATTCATCATTGATCATTGTTCTAGTATTAAAGTTGTTTAATATGACCATAATAACTTCAGCAAGAATACCTTGTGAAAGATGGCCAATTAAGGATTTAATATAGTCTAAATTGTCACCCTGCTTCACCCAATTTTTGCCCAAGCGAAGTAAATGCTGCTGGATTGCGAACATAGTTTTATCAATGTTTTCTTCACGCAATTGTGATGCAACTGTATCTATATGCTTTTGCAAGTTTTTTTGCAGGCCTTGCGATAAATTCTCTACACTTAGATCTAATTTTGGCGCCACAACCTGACCGCTATTTATAACAGAAGTAAACCGAACATGGTCATGGCTATGTTGCTTATATAAT
>CAYPGU010000195.1:1572-3079 GCA_964409995.1 uncultured Legionellaceae bacterium
CACGAAAAGCTTTCAACATTTCGGAGATATAATACAATGGATCACCGCTAGGATAGTCTTGTCCTTCCACTATATCGCTCGAAGATACTTTATAGGTAATTTTTCGTTGATAGGCTAATTCAGGTTCGGATCTTTGCAGAGCTTGTTGTGTTAAAGTCGCAAGTGTAGATACTGCTTGCTTCAAAGCATTGAAGGCCCAGGTTGTAGGATTAGCTTCATTATCGTTATGCATATACACTCTTACTATTAATGTGGTAGTTTACTTTCAGGCAGTATACAGAAGTTATAAATTAACCACAAGATGGACTAATTACACCTTATTCTAGAATGTATATCTAAGCTGGGCATACGCTATATTGTTACTGTATTTATCTTTACCTATAAAATCATATTCTAACTTAAACTCTAAGTTATCTTTGAGGTACAGATTAAAACCTGCTCCAACTTGACCGGTAATACGCCCAGGGTTCGAGGTGGTTTGTAAGGTTGGTCCACCGGTGATAAAAGTTGAGGTGATATTTTGTGTGCCACTTTTCAGATCATAATATGCCATTGCATAAACTTCTGGCACATATTTAAATTTGAAGCATCGGAAAGTACTACTTCCCTTAAGACCAGCACCAACTGTAAATACTGAAGAGCTATTGCTTGCAACAGTCATACCGAGCGAACCAGCGTTATTTTCACTATAGCCATGTTGATTTAAATATACATAATTAGCACTAACGCTTGGAGTAACTACATACCTACTATATGAGATATTTTTGCCTAATATTGCCTGCGCAGAATATTGTTGTGCTATCGTGTCATACACAGCAGTTACATAAGTGGGTGCAACATTGATTGTGCGATTACCATCATAGTTATTTTTACCTCCTGATAACAGCCAATCTAAATAAGCATCATTTCGTAAAGTAAAACTGCCATACATAATCCCTAAATATGTTTTTATATTAGTCGCAGTATTGTAGTAATCAATAGATTTCACTACTGAATAAGCATAACTTCCAGCGATACCAATGGTTACAAGAGATGAAATCTCGCGATCATAGCCCAGCACAACGCCGCTAGTATTGGCTTTGTAGCCAAGCAAAGATTTAAGATTGCCTTGTCTACCGCCCTCGTAAAATGTTCTTACCCATAAACCATTCTCATCTTGTTGATCACCAGCAAAGTAATAGTTTTGATGCAACCCAGCTAAACGAACTGCCACCTGTTGTTGCTGCTGCATGTGAATATTTAATGCCTGCAGGTTGCCCATCACTGTTGGATAAATTTGATTTAAGGCATTATTTATTTGATCAGTGTTTTGCATAGCATTTATAGAATTAAATAATTGTGATTGAGCGATCGTTGGATTCCCACTATTTACATTCTGTAAAAATACTGCAGCGTTTTGTGCATTACCAGAAGCTCTTTGACTGATTGTTTGAGTTGCTTGAGATCCGACCAGTTTCACAACAAGTTTATTAGCCAAAATCTGCAGCGTAGAGGTAAATCCTGCTGG
>CAYPGU010000196.1:0-3060 GCA_964409995.1 uncultured Legionellaceae bacterium
GCTTTGACCTGGCAATATTCTTTTGGTTTGAGTGTCGCTGGATGTTTAGCGCTTTACCAGCAATTTTTGATTAAGAGCGGCAAGCCACAGGATTGTTTGCAAGCGTTTAAGAATAATAATTATTTTGGGGCGGTGGTGTTTGTGGGGTTGGTGTTTGGGGGTTGATTTAATTGAGTATGCAAAAATTGTTGTTAGTATGATGCAATATTATATGCACTAATATCTAGTAAAATTGAGGATTATTTATCCTGTAAATAGTTAACAACGCAAGATCAATCACATTTGAGTAACAAGTGTAGTCTCAAGTGTTTTTAAATTAACTAGAACTTTGAAATCTGGTGGGTCTACCACATAATTAGGATCTAATGCGTAAAAATTAAGGAACGTAACTTCGGCATAATTTTCGTCTAAAAATTTTAGATTGTATTCTTTTGGTAAAAATCTAACATTCATACTTTTTAAAAATTTTTCTGCAATATCAACTATTTTCTTATCTCTCATAATTTTGGCCCCTGTGAAGATGGTGTTAAACTATTTACATAATTTTCTGAGAATTTTTTTTCATACTCTGTAAGATCTTCCCAAACTCTATTTCTTTTTAGTCGTTCAAGCACTAATTTTTCCCTTTGATATCTTTCTAATTGTTTGTATTCTGCAAAACCTAATTCCTTAAAGTCAAGAAAATGCGATATTTCATGCTTAACTTGCAAAATAGTTGGTCTAGCTGGTAAATACATTTGTCCAGTTCCATCAATTTTAGCTATAAAAAATGTTGGCCCATCTGTTCCGTATATATATACTCCTCTTTTTTCCAAATATTTTGCTAAAGCTGGAAGTTTTTCTTTTGGATATAATGCCCCACCAAGCTCACCTGTCTCGGCTAAAAAAGATACATCAAATCTATCCCCCAAATATCCGAGTCTTGATTTAGTGTCAGTATATTGTACCAAACTTTTCCCTCTTTTAGCATCCAACAATCCAGGAAATTTGGGACTGGATCTTGCCATGTCTTCAAATTTATCAATCGCATCCCTAACTCTACCTTGAGTTTTAATGCCGAATTCAGAGCTAGACGTTGCAGTTGGAACAACTTCTGTAGCTAATCGCCCTGAACTAGATTCTATAGGATTTAGACCACCGACCCCTGGTAGTTTAATCAAGCTTTCCCAAACTAATCCTATAGCAAAGTCTCTGCCCATTTGGGCAAGGATTTGTTCGGTGGTCATCTTAGGAAAGGCTTGTAATTCTTTTAGTATTGCAGGACCAGTTACTGTATCACCTCCAGTGACTAAAGATTTAATTTCGTCCTTTAAAAAATTTACTACTTGCTTCGCAAGTGCAGCTGTTTGAGTTTCTTTCCCTGCCTTTTCTAACGCTGCCTCTTTGTCTAAGAATGCGTTAATTTGCCTTAGTTTTTTTGCGCTTTCGGTTTGTTCTCCTAAGCTTAAACGAGCAGCTTCTCTTCCTGCTACTCTCAAAGGTTCGTAGACTACAGTATCAACCATTTGCTCAACAAATGTCGCAATGTTTCTATCGAGTTGGGCTGAAGTTTGAAGTTCATTGGAAAATTTAGCAGTTTTTGGCATTGCAGCACGATTAGATCTTTGCCAAGCCAAAACCTCAGCACTGCGGTCGCCTGTTGCTGCTCTCAACCCTAGTTTTAACCATTCAAATATACCTTTATCATCTTGAGCTGTGGAAGATTGAGTGGTGTCCTTTTTTGCAATTGGAGGCGATATCCCAGACTTCTTTGCTGCTGATATGCCGGGAGGAGGCTCTGCTGTATGCGGCGTTAACGAACTGGGCATATCGCCTCTTTCTCTCCTATCTGTATTAGGATTAGTTTTTGGTCTACCTGGCAGTGTTTGTGGGAACAAGCTAGATTTGCTTTTTGATATATCTGGTGCTGAACCTGCAAGATTAAATTGTTTAATCAGCTCACCAGTCCTGCCACTAATTGGAAGCTGTGATTCTGTTTTAGCTTTATTTGCCGCTGCTTGTCTCTCAGCAGTAGATTTTTTCAAGGCCTCCATCGCTCGTGCTACATCCAAAGCGCGCTGCTTTATCTTAGGATCCTCAAAGACGGACTTTTTAGATGCAACATTTCCAGCTGGTGGCATTGCAGTATTTGGGTCAGCCGCAGTTTCAGCCGGTGCATTTTCTTTATCCAAATATTCTTGCATTTGCTCAGGAGTTTTATCTTGCAAGCTTTCTGCTATCGCATTAGCGCCACTTTCCAAAGCTTGCCAAAATATGCCTTGTATAACAGCAGAAGATGTACCACCTTTAATTTTGATCTGGATTCCAGTAACACCAGTACTAAGTAACATTTGGTTAAATCTTGAGTCATTAAATATCGCTTCGCCCGCTGCGGTATAAGTAATTACTGATGCTATTGCAGTGGTTAGTGCTTCACTTACAATATCACTTCGATTAACCGCCGCTGATATGCTGGCTTGCATAGTTTTCTGCGCTACTGTAACACCTACTGCAGCGGCTCTAGATGTTGGTAAAGACTTAATTGTATGTCCAGTGATGGCTCCAGTTGCATAGTGAGCGCCAACCGCTGCACCGACATTTTTAACTAAGTGTTTAGGTAGATGTTCTAATCTACCACCATGTACAGTATGTCCGATCATGGTAGCCAATGACGAATCAACTATAACCCCAGCCGCAGCTTCGCCAACACCTTTAGCAACTAATGCTGTTAATCCTTTTACATACGGTGTTAACCCTAGCAATAAGGATGCCCCAATCACTCCTAAAGATCGAAACGCAATTATATTATGCCTATGTCTATCTCGGTCATACTGTTCTTGAATATCTAACATTCCCTGGTTAGTAATTGCTGCAAATCTACGATTGGATTCGGCGATGGCAATCTTTCTATTCTGCTCATTTTGTGCGGCTAATTCATCTCGTTTGGCTATCAGCTTGCTACGTGCTAAATGTAGATTAGTTAATACAGTTTCAGATTGATGTTTAAAATGTTCCTGCAAATCTTGGATAGATATATTCATCACATCGAAACTGGTTATTGTAGTAGGGCGGGTTGAGATG
>CAYPGU010000197.1:0-3051 GCA_964409995.1 uncultured Legionellaceae bacterium
TAAACAGACTTAAGAGAAAATTATATGCCAAATTTAACAGTTGGAATCTATACGGAACTCAAACATGCATCGACTAACTGGCATGATCTTATAAACAAAACTCTTTCTGCAGAAGATAACAACCAAGCGCAAAACGCTTTGTTTGCAGCAATTTGTAAATGGTGTGAGGATAACCCAAAACAAAGCTTATGTATGCATTTATCTGTGGCTCAGCTAGTATTGTTTGCTTATGCAAACTTAAAAAATAACACAACCGATCTGAATAAATTGAAAAAATCTTTATTAGACGTTATCCAGTTGCTTGCTAAGACCAGCCCACAGATTGTTAGATATTCAGATAGCGAAAGAATAACCCTGGTGGACTTGGCATTTTATTATGCATTTGATGACCTAGTATTGTGGTTATTGCAAAATGGCGCCCCACAAAAACCAGACCGTTTGGATCCTAGTATTATTATGCAGGATTCTTGGCGGCAAATTATGTCTTTCGACCCTTTTAAAATATCGGAAAAAAGAAGTGATATAATCGATTGTTTAAAAAAAATTGATCAAAAATTTGCTGAATATATTAAACAACTGAAAGCCTATGTTAAATTTACAGACGAGTTGTTAAGAATTACAGAGCAAACAGCAACTGCTAACCCGTTTACGCTTTTAGCTGGCAAACCGCAATTAGTATATAGAGTTGTTGATTATTTGGATTTGAAACCAATTCTAAAACCAATTCGAAAACCACATGTGCAAACACGACTAGATCCATATCATACGCCGCATTTTTCTGATCGTTATCGACCTCAATATCGCCCACCACCACCCAGTACGGCGCAAATTATTCGCGAACTTGATCAGCTTGATATGCGTGGTTGGTTGCCATTTGCCAGAATAGAGGACCAGCCCCCACCGAAACAAGCTAAACCAACTACCCCCAAGCCCTAGACTTGATCTTCTGCCTATTTGAAGATAGTATGCTGAATTCTGTGAATTCCGGTAACAAAAATGCTGATTATCAACAACTTATCTATCAATTATGGCGGTCGCGAGCTATTCTCGGATGTCAGCTATAATCTGAGCCCAAAGCGCCGCTATGGCATAGTCGGGGCCAATGGTTCAGGTAAGTCGACCTTTTTACGCATTTTGGCCGGTGAAGAGCAGCCATCCGGCGGTACAGTGGATGTGGCCAACAAAGGGCGGATCGGATTCCTGCAGCAAGATCACTTCAAATATGAAAATGATATGATTGTTGAAGTGGTACTACAAGGTCGTCCTGAATTATGGGAAGCATGCAAAGAAAAAGAATTATTATTACAACAAGCCGAATTTGATGAGGCTGCTGGTATGCGTTTAGCGCATCTTGAGCATGTAATCGCTGAAAATGAAGGTTACACAGCCGAAACTTTAGCCCAAACAATTCTAACTGGTTTGGGTATTCCAGAACAAAAACATTACGAACCTATGCATATTCTATCTGGTGGCTTTAAATTACGTGTTCTACTAGCACAGACATTATTTGGTAACCCTGAAGTATTATTGCTCGATGAACCAACCAACCACTTGGACATTGCTGCCATTGCATGGTTAGAAACCTATTTGAAAGATATTTTCAAAGGCGTGTTGTTAATTGTTTCGCACGATCATACTTTTTTAAATAATTTGGCGACTAGTATCCTAGACGTGGATTATGGAACCATCACTGAATACACTGGTAACTTTGATGACTTCCTAGCTGCTAAGGCTTTAGCCTCTGATCAGCAAATGAATGCGCGTAAAGAACAAGAACGTAAAGTCGAACACATGCAAGCGTTTGTAGATAAATTTAAAGCCAAGGCAAGTAAAGCGCGTCAAGCACAATCACGCGTCAAGATGATCGAGAAAATTGAATTAACTGAAGTGCAGAGATCATCACGTCAGGCACCACATTTCAAATTTGATATTAAACGCCCATCTGGAAAGATAGTATTAGAAGTAAAACATATTGATAAAAGTTTTGCGGACAATAAAGTATTAAACAAAGTAAAATTTAATGTGAACCGTGAAGAGAAGGTTGGCATCATTGGGCAAAACGGAATTGGTAAATCTACGCTATTAAAAATAATCGTTAATGAGTTAAACGGCGAAGTGGCAGAATTCGATTGGGGTTATGAAACTCAAGTCGGATATTTTTCGCAAGATCACCATGAAATCGTTAATGCTAAAGTAAGTATGTACGAATGGTTATTAGATAATGTTTCGCAAGCCGATGATAAAGCGGTACGTGCTGTGCTCGGTAGTATGTTGTTTACCAAAGATGATGTGCACAAGCGTTTAGACACTCTGAGTGGTGGTGAAGCCGCGCGTGTGCTATTTGCCAAATTAAAACTCGAACAACCTAATGTTTTAATTCTCGATGAGCCTACTAACCACTTGGATATGGAAACCATCGAAGCCTTAGCCGAAGCCTTAAAAACTTATACCGGCACTTTGTTAGTAGTTAGTCACGATCGTCATTTTCTTAATAAAATCTGCAGTCGTGTGATAGTTTTACAACATAATAAAATCTCTGACTACGAACTTAGTCATGGAGTTCACTTGCAAGATGTGTGTGAGAAACATTTTAGCACCTAGATCCCGGCTACTTCGACGCACTAAAGTGCGTCTCGACCGGGATGACGCATCTTTTGTCCTCTCACTCACTCTAGCGAAGAAATTTAAAAATAATCAATCAGAAAATGCCGTACGGGTGACGCGGAGGCGGATTCCTTAACCGTACGCAGCTATGCGGGTGGTTAAGGTGCCGCAGCGGCAGTACCCGTAGGCATTCGTCAAAGTGAGATTATATTTAATTTCTGAACGATTATATGCTACCATGTCGCCTACTCAGCGGTGAGAAATTTAGTTGCATGAAAAAATTAGCACTCTCGACAATTCTATTTGTCCTAATGTCATTTAATCCACTAATGGCATTTGATTCATTTGTAGTAAAGAATATTAAGGTCGATGGCATCCAACGTATGTCTAAGGATGCGGTATTACAGGATTTGCCAATTAGTATTGGCGACGAAGTAACCCCGGGCC
>CAYPGU010000198.1:0-3023 GCA_964409995.1 uncultured Legionellaceae bacterium
GCATTATTCATGGCGGGTTGAAGTATGCGCTGGGCGGTAAGCTTGATTCAGCTGTTACAGCACTCAGCGATATGCCCAGCATCTGGCAAAGCTGTATCCAAAATGAAGGCGAGATAGATTTATCTAAAGTTAAGATTTTGGCCGATGGGCAGTATTTATGGTCAACCAATTTATTAACTGGTGGTTTAACTACACTATTTGCCAGCAATGCATTAAGCAGCCACGTCGCTAAGGTTGCCAAAGATCAATGGCCACAAGTTATAAAAAACTCAGCAATTCACAGCCAACTCTACAAACTATCCGAATTAATTTTAGATATACCCTCTTTAGTCGATGTCTTAGCCACACCGCATTTGGCCAATTGCATAAAAATGGATTCCGAAGATTGCAAAATCGAGATTGATGCTAACAACAATATTCAAGGCGTTAAATTTGCAGCACATGGTCATGCAGTTAATTTAAAAGCCAAAACATATATTTTTACTGCTGGTGCTGGCAATGCAAGCTTGATGCAAACTTTAACGCCTCGCCCTACGATGCAAAGACGACCTTTGCATATGGTTTTAGTCCAAGATAAAAACTTACCTCATTTATATGGTCATTGTGTAGGTTTAAGTTCTGCACCGCGTTTAACTATCACTACTCATTTCACCAATGATGGTTTACCAGTTTGGTATTTGGGCGGCAAATTGGCCGAAGACGGAATTTATTTAGATCATGAACAACAGATTGCACAAACCAAATTCGAATTAGCACAAATTTTTCCGCAATTAGATTTGCATAATGCAAAAATTGCCACTTTCTTTATTGATCGCGCTGAAGAACAACAAGCCAGCGGTAAAAAACCCGATGGACCAACTCTTTTTGCTGCGAATAATTATTGTATCGCATGGCCGACCAAACTAGCTTTTGCACCAGCATTGACGCAATTAATCATGCAGCAAATGGCACGAAACCACATTCTGCCCACACCAGGCGGTTTGAACGCTGCAATCAGCAATCTACCGAAACCGAGTTTAGCTATACCAATTTGGGATCAAATATTATGAACCTATCACACCGTAAATTAGGCAGCACAGATTTAAATGTTTCGGCTATTGGCTTGGGCACGACTAAACTTGGGCGCAATACCGATGTTAAATATCCAGAGAGTTTTTCTTTGCCTGATGATAAACAAGTACGCGATTTATTATCGATCGCGCGGGATTTAAATATTAATCTGATTGATACTGCGCCAGCTTATGGGAATAGCGAAGAGCGTTTGGGCAAATTATTAAGTGGCCAACGTCAAGAATGGGTTATTGTTAGCAAAGCTGGTGAAGATTATGTAGATCAACGTTCGGTGCATGATTTTACACCCTCCAGTATCATACTGAGTATCCAAAATAGTTTGCGCAAGCTTAAAACTGATTATATAGATTTATTGTTAATTCATTCCGATGGTAGCGATGAAGAAGTGATTCAAAAATATGATGTGTTTAACACATTACAACAAGCTAAAAAACAAGGCTTGATTCGCTATTATGGCATGTCAACCAAGACCGTCGCTGGTGGTCTGTTAACCCTGCAATACTCCGACGTCGCGATGGTAACTTATAATCCTGTCACTACCGAAGAACTGCCCGTAATTACCGAGGCACACAAGCTAAACAAAGGTATTTTGATCAAGAAAGGCCTTGCCAGCGGACACTTACAAAAACTTGCTGATGCTAACCCAGTGCAAACAGCAATGGATTTCATTTTTAAACAACCAGGAGTTGGCAGCGTAGTTGTTGGCACGATCAATCAGCAACATTTGCGCGATAATGTTGAATGTGCAATAGCAGCTTTAGCTTGAGCTTGTATTACTTTTTGTAAAAGTAATACAACTGCAGATGTTTCTTTTGTCAAAAGTAATAGGCAAGCTTAACTTTGCAGACGCAGGGATTTTAATCCAGAGAATAATAAGCTCATTGTAAAAATAATCGCTGTCGCTACCACGATAGATGGCCCAGTCGGCCAATCCCAAGTTAATGAGGCCCAAAAGCCACAGAGTACTGCGGCACAGCCAATAACACTCGCAATCACTACCATTATTTCAGGGGTTTTAGCGAAGCGGCGCGCAGCAGATGCAGGGATGATTAACAATGCAGTAATTAATAAGACGCCGACCAATTTAATCGCTACTGAAAATACTAGCGCCAACATTATAATTAGCGCCCAATTTACAAAGTCTACCGGCACACCTTCGATTTGTGCTAGATCTGCATCGATAGTCGCGGACAATAACCAATTCCATAACCGATAAATCAGCGCCATTACAGAAATTGCAATAATCATTATGCAGGCAATATCCTGCAAATTAACCGCCAATATATCGCCGTATAAATAACTCAGTATATCGACCCTGACACCGCGAATCGAAGTCGCGGCAATTAAGCCGATGGCTAAAGTAGTGTGTGATAAGATACCCAGCACCGCATCACTAGCTAACCATTTTTGCTTGGTCAAGGCAGCTAATAGACATGCTACAATTAAACTGATGCTGATCAAACCAATATATATATTCACATTCAGCAGTAGTGCAAAGCTAACACCCAATAATGTGGAATGAGCTAATGTATCACCAAAGTACGCCATACGGCGCCACAAAACTAAACAGCCCAGCGGTCCAGCTAATATAGCTATACCTATGCCAGCAATTATCGCACGTTGAAAAAAGTCTAGATTCATTAGCCAATCAAACATTTCAGATCCTATGTGTCATGATGATGATCATGATGGTGAGTATAAACTGCTAAGCCTTGCGCAAGAGTGGCACCAAATAACTGGATGAATTCTGGATGCTGGGTGATTATTGAGGGGTGGCCAGAACAACAAATATGTTTGTTTAAACAAACAACCTTATCCGTACCTGCAATCACCAAATGTAAATCATGCGACACCATTAGAATACTGCAACCTAATTTATTCCTAACCTCAGCCATTAGTTCGTACAGTGCTGCTTGGCCGTTTATGTCAATGCCCTGCGCTGGCTCATCTAA
>CAYPGU010000199.1:0-3017 GCA_964409995.1 uncultured Legionellaceae bacterium
AAGATGCCGACCTTTATCATGTTTTACAGAAAAGTATGGTAGCTTTGTAATTTGATAATATGCTTCTTCTTTGTATAGTCCGATTTTATATACGTGAACAATAATAAGAAGAATGATGAATGTTAAAATAAAACCTAGCATAAAGCTCGTATCCAATTTATTATTATATTTTAAATAAGCAATAACTATTAATTAAGGCATGTATTATCTAAGCTTGAGAACAACATACGATTTACGCAAAAAGAAGTCGACCCTACCAATCTTTTCCTATTAAAACCATGAATGGCTAGATCCATTAAATTCATTGGTGGGCCCGGGTGGACTCGAACCACCGACCAAAGGATTATGAGTTCAAAAATCCGACTTTTATCAAGAATTATTTACTACTAAGTAGTTTGAAAAGCCTTTATTTCTCCAGTACTATAGCCTGAATTAATCCTAAGGAACCTGAAGTAATTTTAACCCAAGTTACTACTATGTTCCTACTAATTTTCGGGTGAGTAGTAATGGCCCAGATCAAAATAAACAAAACCAATGTAGATAATCTGCCATTTGCGCCAGTGGTTGGCAAGCAATTATTTCACTATGACACTGAATTGAAAGGCTTTGGCGTACGTGTAAGCAATAAAACTAAAACTTATATTGTTGAAACCAAGATCCAAGGCAAAACAGTACGTGTCAGTATTGGCAAGCATGGCGTTATAACGGCCGAACAAGCGCGCATTCTTGCCAAGGATAGGTTGGCCGACATGGCGCAAGGAATCAACCCAAACGCCGTTAAACGCGAAGATAAAGTTAAAGGAATTACTTTAAAGGATGCGTATGAAGATTACTTAGCTTCAAGACCAAGTTTAAAAGCAACAACCAAGCGCGATTACAAAACCTGTGCGGAAAAATACTTTAAGGAATGGTTATACAAACCACTGATCGAGATCAATCGCGACATGGTGGAGCAAAAACATAAATCTTTAAGTGAGGTCAGTGAATCTAGGGCTAACCTAGCAATGCGTTTCTTACGCGCCATATTTAACTTCGCTGCTGAGTATCGTGATGCCAAGGGGCAAGCTGTAATTGTAGATAATCCAGTAAGGCGATTATCAGCCAAGAAATTATGGAACAGGGTCGAGCGGCGTAAAAACTATATTAAACCTCACCAATTAAAGCCATGGTGGGATGCTGTGTGGAGTTTGAGAGTTGATCCAACCGATTTAAACTCACGTAATGCTGAGACTGTGCGGGATTATTTTTTATTACTTTTATTCACCGGGTTACGACGTGAAGAGGCATTAAATTTACGTTGGGATATAAATATTGATCTAGACGCTAAAACATTAACCGCGTTCGATACTAAAAATAGAGATGATCATACACTGCCACTATCAGATTTTCTTTACAACCTATTGCTACGACGCAAGGCTAATGCCAAAAGCGAATGGGTTTTTCCAGGTGATGGCAAAACTGGTCGCATTATCGAGTTTAGAAGTCACATTGAAAAAATTTATTCCATATCTGGCGTAAGAATAACCCCGCACGATCTGCGCAGAACATTTTCCAGCATAGTTAACTCTATGGTAACCACAATGAGTTATTACACCAACAAGCGGTTATTAAATCACAAGTTATCTGATGTTACCGCTGGATACATACAACATGATTTAGAAGATTTACGGCGAGCTATGCAAGCCGTCGCAAATTTTATTTTGCAAAAAGTTGAAAACAAAATTGATGAACCAACAGGAGTAGAAGTATGAACAAGGAACCAGATTACAACCATTATGCTTACAAAGACGATATAGATATAACTGGGGGTGTCTGCCTGTTATTTGGTATTGATGTGATTAATTGTACTTATGAAACTAGAAAAGATGTGGTTTATCAAAGATTAGAAACCAGAAAGACCTTTGAAATTTTAAGCTCAGTTCAATGGCATGCGATTTATAAAGAAGCCAATTTTTACACTAGAGGATTAATCCATCCTTACATGTTCATAATTGAAGCATTGAACAGACAGGTAATAACGGTTGAAAATAAATTTTATCAAGCCTTAAATCAAAGACATATTGCGCAGTTTGGCGTGGAAATTACCCTGAACCAATTAGTACATAAAAAAATCATAGATGACAATCAACCACAAAGCACTAGAAGGTTAAATAATCTATACAAACTAATAGCCCTAATGGGACGAGGTGGGCACGGCAGAATAAGCCTTCTAGAACCAAATGGATTCACCGCTGAGCTGGTTAAAGAGGGAGAAGAATGCGGAATTAATTTAAGTAAGGACACAATCCGTAAAATTTTGGAAGAAGCTGAACAATTCTTAACAACAGAAAAAATTGCTAACTAGCGATTGCAAAAAGCTAACTAGCCCTAAATTAACAAAACTCTAGATACGCTTGCTTTAGTTTTAATAAACCGGAGCAAGCACTATGAAATACGACGATGTTACAATCCATTACAGCCCTTCAACCATTATTAGCGAGTTTGATGCAGCACCAGATTACGCTTTATTCCCGCAATCGGTAGTAGCACTAATCCAAAAACGTTCATTATCTAGTGTAGAGCGCGATCGTTGGATTGGTATCGGCATACCTTTTGTGAAACATGGCAGAAGTGTCAGGTATCGCAAAAAAGATATCCTACAGTGGCTAGAAGCGCAGAAAGCAGTCAAGTCCACTACCGAAGCACAATACAAGGCTCCCAAATAATATGGGAGCCAGGAAACGTTTCTTCAACATTGGCCGAATAAGAAAAGGCGCAACTTATTCTTTGCAAGAAGTAGCTGATTTATGTGATGTGCATATTAGAACTGTGCAAGAGTGGCGCAAAGAAGGCCTTAAAATAATTGACAAACATAAGCCATATTTGATGCATGGATCTGATCTTTATGGTTTTCTAAAGCATCGGCAAGAAAAAAGGAAGTCTAAGTGCAAACAGAACCAACTTTATTGCTTCTCTTGTAAAGCTCCGCGCGAGCCAAATTGCAATGGGGTCAACCTCATAATTTTAAACCATAAACA
>CAYPGU010000200.1:0-3012 GCA_964409995.1 uncultured Legionellaceae bacterium
AAGTTTTATGGTAATTTGCCACAAAATGCAGACGCCGGCCGCGCAATAGCTACTCAGATTGTTACCAATTTTAATAGCAATTCTAAAGATCCAGTGGTGATTTTTGGTGGTTGGGCGGGCAATTCAATTGCCTTGGCTTTTATTAATAAAACCGTAATTCTCTCTAACCTAGGTGTGGCTGGTAATCCGCAACAAGGGACTAAAATTTATGCCATCACTGATGTTAAAGCAATCACGCCAACAGTAATTAGCAATTTTTTAAATGGCCTGGGCTATGCGGCTGATCCGAGTGATATCTTAGCGATGATGGGAAATTTTATCGATGCCAAACCAATTTTTACAATTAACCAACCACTCAATCCAATCGACAATTGTATTTTGGTAAATCCACGTGCGATTATCCAAGGCATGCTATTAGTTATGACTGTTTATGGTAAATCACCAACAGTAACTGCGGAGAATTTACCTCAATCTGCTGTGCTAGTTGCTGAAGCTTATAAGGGCTATTTGAACTCATTGTACAAACATTCAGCCCAAGATTTAGCTAAATTCATGCGTAACCATGAACTGATACAAAACAAACGAATCGAATGTTGTTCTTTAGCTTTAGAATATATCAATCAACACTATCAAGAACCAGAAGCTATTCAACGCTGTATAGAGCTAAAAAATGCTTTGGAATTTGTAGGGCTAAAGGACTTCTATGTAAAAAACATCCTGCCTGAAGCGAAAGCTGCGATTCAGAAACAGATGATTAGGGATCAAGAATTAACCGCAGTAAAAGTGATCGAACAAGAATACGCTATTTTGGCAAATCAAAAGTAGCTATGCTATTATTTACAACAATTGGCATATTTTCTTTGGAGCGATTACCCCATGCGAGCTATTGTTTTTCGACTAACTTTATTGCTTATTGCTTTTTCTTCCGTAGCAGGCGCTAAGCCAACCGCTTCGATTCCAACGGTAGCACCAAAGCCACCCACCGTTTCCTCTAACGCTTATTTGCTAATCGATTATTACAGCGATCAAATTTTGGCAGAAAAAAACAGCGATCAGATAGTTGAGCCAGCTAGTTTAACTAAGATGATGACGATGTATATCGTCGATAACGAAATCAAAGCTGGAAAATTAAAACTGGATGATGAACTTTTGGTTAGTAGCACTGCTTGGAAAGCCCCTGGTTCAAGAATGTTCCTAAATGTTAACACCAAGGTTAAAGTTTCTGATTTGATGCAAGGCATTATTATTCAGTCCGGTAACGACGCTTCCGTAACTGTTGCGGAACACATAGCTGGTTCCGAAGAAGCCTTTGCTGAATTAATGAATAGTTATGCGCGTATGTTGGGCATGAAAAACACCCATTTTATGAACGCAACCGGATTACCGCACAAAGAACATGTCACCACCGCACAAGACATGGCTATCCTAGCTAAAGCAATTATTAAGAACTTTCCTGAAACTTACAAAATTTATTCGCAAAAAGAATTTCATTACAATGATATTAAACAATACAACCGCAATCGCTTGTTATGGCGCAATGAAAATGTGGATGGAATTAAAACTGGACATACTGATTCTGCAGGCTATTGTTTAGTCGCGTCTGGCAAAAATAATCATATGCGCTTAATCGCCGTAGTTATGGGCGCCAAGAGCGAAAAAATCCGTACCGAAGAAGCCAATAAATTACTTGGCTGGGGCTTTAGATTCTATGAAACTAATCTAGTCCATGCTGGTGGTTCTAAGATGCAAGATATTCCAGTCTGGATGGGATCACAACAGACATTACCTATCGGTGTTGAACATGATTTATGCGTGACTACCCCTGCTGGCGCGTACAAAAAATATAGCGCTGTAACCAAACTCAAAGACTCAGTAAAAGCTCCGATTAAGAAAGGTGCCGTGGTTGGTAATTACATCGTGCGTGATGAGAATAACAATGTAGTAATGCGTCAACCAATTATTGCTTTAGAGAATGTAGAAAAAGGTAATATTTGGCAACGTAGTCGCGATTACGTAAAAATAAATGTTAAGTCACTATTTGAAAGGTTTAGCTCCTAATGGACTTCCCTTGTGAATTTACAATTAAGGTTGTGGGTACTGTGGCGGCCAATTTAGAGGCAATCATAGTACCCGTGCTACGCAAACATAATGTAAATATCGAAAGCATGAAACTCACCTCGCGCGTCAGCAAAGAAGGTAAGTATGCTTCTTTTAGTATTGTGCTTGATGCACAAAGCCAAGAGCAATTGGACAATATTTATAGGGAATTATCGGCACACCCCGACGTTTTGTTTTGCCTATGAACGAAGCAGTTCTTATTCGATACTTGGGGCTACAAGAATATTCGCCGATCTGGCAAGAATTAAAAAATTTCACGCAGCAGCGCGAAGCGCACACCGTTGATCAACTATGGTTGTTGGAGCATCATCCAGTATATACTCAAGGCCAAGCTGGGCGAGCTGAACATGTCTTGCAGCAGAGCTCAATACCGATTGTACAATCTGATCGCGGCGGCCAAATTACCTACCATGCACCTGGGCAATTAATTGTCTACTGCCTAACCGACATCGGACGGAAAAAAATCAATATTCGCCAGTTCGTGTGTTTATTAGAACAAACTGTTATCGAACTGCTCGCCAAATATCAAATTCAAGCACATACCATCGAAGGTGCGCCGGGAATTTATGTTAATCAAGCCAAGATTGCATCGATCGGATTACGCGTCAGACACGGCCGTACTTACCATGGCCTGAGCTTGAATGTGAATATGGATCTAGAGCCGTTTACACGTATAAACCCCTGCGGTTATACTGGCTTAGAAATGACCCAGATTAGTAAGCTGGGTGTCTCAAAAACAGTGACAGAGGCAGCGCAAGATTTATTACCAATATTATTTAATAATATTGGTTATGATAGATAGATCCCCGATAAGCGCAGGGCGCTTTCGGGGCTTAACAAAAAAAAGGTGTCATACCCCAAAGCGCCCGGCGCTTATCGGGGATCAATAAAAAG
>CAYPGU010000201.1:0-2960 GCA_964409995.1 uncultured Legionellaceae bacterium
CAACTTAGCTAATTTTGATAGTTGCTGACTATTACAATGTAAAGATATTTTCCCAATTTCCTGTAATGATCTAACATATTTACTATTTGTTAAAAAAGGACCATGTCCAAACAATTCATGAAATACATCTGGCGCTTCGCCACTGTAGAAGTCAATTTCTGCTCTGGATCTTATTGCTGTAACTACTGGAAATGTTTTTTGCTCCAGCATCTTAAAAAATTCAACAGTCGATATAAGACCATAAACTTCCTGAAGTTTCCAGCCATTTATTCTTTTTAAAGCTGATGAAACTTCAATAATCGACGGAATAGTTAGGGGTGATAAATCTAACTCCGACAACCCAAGTAGATATTCTTTACAAGCATATTTATTTACTAACTTACGTTGTCGTGCAAGTAAATCGCGCCACACTCTATGATCTTCTGCGGTATATGAATTAGTGGTGTAATTTATATTCGATACGTTTAACATACCATCTCTCTTATAATAATTCTGAAACAGCCATTTGAAGCATTCTGCATTAAAAATCTATTGATATCAAACAATATTCTATTAGTTAGTTGAAATTCTATCTAAGAAAAAACGAATATTCAGGGGTCGCATTGAAATAGATTCATATGTTATATTGCCGCATAATAATTCTAAAAGAAAACCGGGCATAGCCCTGGACCCGACATGAAGAAATACGCAGTTTTAACAAGTAATATGCAGATTGCAACAGCTAATAAACATCCAGCCCGTAAGATGTCGGTTGACAAGTTTTTGCCGTCTCTAGAAGCTTTTTTATATAACATGAGAAAAAGTAATATTCCAATTATACATTTACAATTGGCATATAAGAATGATGACCCTAAGGCCAAAGAACCTTTTGGTTCCTTCCCGCCGCTTCTAAGCGGCTCAGACGGGGTACAACTATTACCTGAAATATTGCATCCAAATGATATTATTATCGAAAAAAGTAGAGATAGTGGCTTTTTCCAGACAAAGTTAGATGAGATTCTGAAAAATCTTGGTGTAACTACTGTTATCATCACCGGAATGCAAGCTTATTCGTGTGTTCAATTTACAGCAGCAGATGCCTATTTTCGTGGCTACGAAGTTCTAGTCAACCTAGATGCAGTTGGCTCTACAAGGCAAGAAGATACCGATCGAGCTTTGGTATGCATGGCGAAATATTGTGCCAAGATACTTTCATCAGAAAATATTTATTTACAATTAAAATAAGCAGGAAATCTATGACAACCCAAAAAACAATACTTCAAGATCATGGTGCAGGTGGTTTATTAAGTAAAGAATTATTAGACAATATTATTATTCCTAAATTGAGCGCTGTGTATTTAGGTAAAATGGAAGATAGTGGTATTGCCCCAACATTTGGTGATCAACTGGCACTAACAACTGACAGTTTTGTGGTTGAACCAATTTTTTTTGGCAATGGCGATATAGGTAAATTATCAATATGCGGTACTATCAACGATTTAGCTGTTAGTGGCGCGATCCCAAAATACTTAACTCTTTCGCTTGTCCTTGAAGAAGGTTTTTCTATCGAACAATTGTCCACGATACTTGATTCGATTCGTACAACATGTCAAGAAGCAAATGTTCATATACTGGCTGGTGATACTAAAGTTGTACGTAAAGGAGAAGCAGATAAAATTTATATTAACACGGCAGGTGTAGGATTTTTTCCTGACAAACGTAAAGCATTAACTTTATCAAATATTAAGGATGGCGATGATGTTATCGTTACCGGTTTAGTTGGCAATCACGGTGTACATATTTTATCATTTAGAGATGGCTTAGGATTTGAAAGCAAAGTTTTGAGCGATTGCGCACCATTAAATACGATCATTGAAGATATACTGCTTAAATTTGGTACAAAAATTCATTACATGAGAGATATGACCAGAGGTGGTTTAGGTTGCATCTTGAATGAAATTGCTGGTGAAATAAAGTCAAGTATTTATTTGCAAGAAGAAACCATTCCTATGCAACATGAAACTATGATGGCAGCTGAAATGTTAGGTATCGATCCATTATATTTAGCTAATGAAGGAACAATTGGTATATTCTGCGATCCAAGCATTTCCGAAGAACTAATCAAAACATTAAGTAAGCACGAATATAGCAAACACTCCAAGATATGTGGAAAAGTTATCAAGAATGGCAATACTGACGTTTGTTTAAATACTCAAGCTGGCGGCACTAAAATAATTGGCTACCTGCAAGGAATGCAATTACCAAGGTTATGTTAATTGTAAGAAATGGTTTCCACATATAAAACAAAGATTACAGGTGTAGTTCAAGGCGTTGGTTTCAGGCCACATATATATCGTTGCGCAGAATTTCACAATATTAAAGGCCGCGTTTTTAATAATAGTGAAGGTGTAGTCATTTATGCGCAGGCTCAATTGAACGTCTTTAATAATTTTTTAAGAGATATTAAAGAGAAAGCGCCCATCCTAAGTCGTATTGATAAAATAACTTTTGAGACAGTCACTAGTAATGATAGCTATTTGGAATTTACTATAGAAAACAGTCAATCTACTGCTGAAGCAACGCTTTCTATTTCACCTGATGCTTTTATTTGTGCAGAATGTTTAAACGAAGTATTTAATCCTACTGACAGACGATACTTGTACCCTTTCATTAATTGTGTAAATTGCGGTCCGCGGTATTCAATTATTACTGGGACCCCCTATGATCGCCCCAACACAACAATGAACGAATTTCAAATGTGTGTTGACTGTAAGCATGAATATGAGAACCCTTCAGATAGAAGACTCCATGCTCAACCTATTGCATGTCCTAAATGTGGCCCATCAATAAAATTGTACAACAACAAAAATGAAGAAGTTTCAAGCCCAAACATTATACAAAGTATTGTTAATTTATTAAATGAAGGCAATATTTTAGCTGTTAAAGGAATCGGTGGCTACCATCTTATGGTAGACCCATTT
>CAYPGU010000202.1:0-2920 GCA_964409995.1 uncultured Legionellaceae bacterium
AATATGCTTTCTGTCGCGGCAGTAGATACTGCTTTTTCACCAATACTAATTCTTGCGCCACTTAGCTTTTGATTTTTCAAGAATAATTTTCCATCCAAGATGTTGGCCAATTTAAATTGTACGGAGGCATTATTAGAGGCATTAATATTGTATTTTAGATGCAGCGGCCACTTTTCTTTAGCACCTTTATGTAAAGGTTCTGGATAATCAAGTGCAACTCCAACCAGATCAGACTTAATAGTTAGTGTTTTTTCATTATTATATTTATACCATGGTATCTCCATATCTATATCTAGTTTGGTTTTGCCATTTATTTGTTCGATGTTTACGTCTGGAAACAATTGTTTAATCGATTGCGCTTCGAATAAAGACTTAAGGTTTACTTGCAAACCTTTGTTTTTATTTTCATCTATAACTATTGAAGCAACAGCTGGCTGTCCGAATATTCGTAAATCAAGGTTTTTAGCACTAACCCCATGGTTGCTAAAATTCAATTTTCCATTTATTTCAGTTAAACTCATGTTCAGTTCGGGCAAAAAGACTGCATCTTGCACCAACATTACTTCACCTTTAACAGAAGTTATTGGTTCTGGACCAGATGTATCGACGTTTAAATTTATATCCAATAGTATGTTACCCACCGGCTTAAATGCTGCAATTTTCACACCCAAGTCAGCTTGCAATGGTGTTTGCGCAATAAACTCTTGGCCAATTTCTAAAGTTGTAGCCATTTTGCCAAAAATCTTGGCTAAAGAGTTTTTCTTATTACCTACGTTAGTAAAGTCTACATATAAAACATCCAGCTTATTACCAAGTATATCCGCCTGACTCGCATCAATACGCAATACTCCATCGTTCATAACTAAATTGGCATTCATACCATGTATACTTGGCCATTCCGCAGAGTATTTGACTTCAGTGTTCTTGAAATCTACAGCAAAATGAGTCTTGGTGTTATCATATTTATATACCACACGGGTAATCACGCCATCCAACAAAGCCTTTTTCATCCACCTGGTTAAGCCGGTAGGCAATTTATTGTCTGGCATAAGGATTAAAGCACGTCGCACCGCGCCATCTTGCAGATCTGCAGTAAAATCGATTCTTTCAATCGTTTCTGCAGTTATGCCTATTGCTAGGTTAGCTTGTAGCTGCATATCCAAGAGGCTAATAGCTAAATTATCGGTTTTTATAATCCAATTTTGATCTTGTATAACACTACTCAAATCTGCTTGAATCTTGTCAATGTTAATTGGATATGAAAACAAACTTTTATCGATAATTTTTAGGTGTTGAATATTAAAGTTGAGTTTTTCTTGATTAGATTTAACTTGGATCTCGCCTTCGCCTTCCGCTATGACTAAGCTATCATCTATTTCTAAATTGTTGATAATAAAATTGGTTTGGGCAATTCCAATTTTTCCGTTTTGGATCGTGCCCTTTATATCAAACTCTTTGAAATCACCGCGCATAAGTTTTGGCTCGTATTGCGGTAAGAAATTTAGTAATTGATCAACTTGCATATTACTGGTTTTTAATTCAAATTCAATCAGAGAATGCTCAATATCATCAAGATTGCCGTGGTAATTCATTGCAAAGTTAAATTCTGGTGGGGTTGCCGCAGCAATGCTACCACGCACAACAATATTATATTCTTGTTTTGCCTTCTCAACGAAATCAACTCTGACACTCATGAATGGCAAATCGGCTTTACCACGGCCCTGAATATGTATATCACCATTTTCAATCGTGACACGATGCTGCATCGATAATAATTGCAGAACAATAGTTGGATCAATTCTGCCTGGTACATCTTCTCCACCTAAGCCTAAAACCGATGGTGGCTCGATGCCGTCCCATTGAATTACCAAACGGGGGCTAACCAATAACATTTGTTTAAATTTTAGGTTCAATTCCCTTATCGAAGCCAAAGCATCAACCGTGCTTACAATTGATGCTGCCATGAATATTGGTGTATTGGTCGCTGAATCAAGAATAGTTAGATCTTGGATATGAATTTTGAGATATAACCAATCCCAGTTGCTCGTGACTTTAGAAAAAGTAACTGGGTTTCCAATCTGTTGAGATAATTTTTCAGCCAAATTGGCTACAAAACCATTAACTCGATACGTTAATATTCTGCCAACACTATAAACCCCAACACTGATCAATAAAATGCTGACAATGCAGGCTAGTAAAATTTTATTGCGTTTTAACATTACCACACCTGATTGTTGCGAAGTATGTTACGCAAGCTTTAAAGTACGCTGAAATGATCCTAAGACTGAATAAACTAATGGCCATACTATTGCGCTAGAAATGCTGCATACCCAGTACATAAAGCTAGCTGGCGGATGACCGATTAACATTTGTACCCACAATCTTAATAATTGACTAAATGCAACCAACAACATCACCACTATAAATTTTTGCCAAAAGCGATAAATCCGCAAACGCAAGCGCAAATTCATCGTTAAAAAAGCCACCACACTTAATGCAAAACCCATCGACCCAAGTAACATACCAGTTAATAAATCAAACATTAAACCAACCGCAAATGCGAAGAAGATCCCTATATGATTTGGTAAATTTGCTACCCAATAGATTAATACTAAAGTAACTAGATCAGGACGTAACCAACGAAACTCTTGCTTTATGGGGATGATCATAAACACAAATGCAAAGGCAAAGCTGAGGATCACTGGAAAATAAACGGCAATATTACTTCTTCTCATGTTGCACCTTTATCAATAACACATGGCGTCCGCGATCTAGTTTAGCGCTTGGTGCCAAAGTGATGGTCGCAAATGGTTTGCCTGGTTCATGTACAACTTCCTGAACTTTTCCTACAGGGAAACCGACCGCCCACTACCTCTCTCTCGTTCCCTTTCTATTTCACACGCGCGCACTCTCTCTCTGG
>CAYPGU010000203.1:0-2907 GCA_964409995.1 uncultured Legionellaceae bacterium
CTGGAGCTAAATAATTGTTGAATTTGATCTCATCTAGATCTGTGTTAACATATATTAGATCACCGAACGAGCGTTTTTCAGCTCGCACTACGCCGCTATCAGACAGTAGTATATCTATATTACATGTGGTGCAGTCATGAGTGGCACGATCATACATTAAAGTGTACGGGCTAACGTTCCCGCACAATATATGCTTCTTATGCATGCGCTCAAGTTTTACCAAGAGCGAAATCGTCATTATACAAAATTCTTTTAATATAGATAAAATGTACTTATCATAAGCGTGATGACGCTCAAACATTTCAACCTTATCTTCACGAATATCGTATAAATGTTCAGCACTACTTTGAAAGCTTGTGAATTTAGATAAGCTTAAACCATGTAACTTACGTAGTTTTGCTGCTATTTCAGCGATTTGTTGATTTAGCTGCAAGTCAGAATACTTTTGCGTATCAACCTTAAATTTAGCTTCGATTATGCTCGGGATAGGAGAATTGGGCTTATAGCCGAGTAAGAATTTAGCCAGTCGATAATTAGTAATTAATTTCTTGGCCATTGTAAATACCTAAAACAGTCGAGGACGCTTGAGATCGCCGGTTTCACTACGAAAACGTCGTGTAATTCCGTTTACAGTAAAGTCTGTACCATCCTCTTGGTTAAACTGTGGCTTATAACCAAGTTTAACAGCAATTTTGGCTAACTCAACTGCCATCGTTCGATGTCCGTATAAATTACTTATAGTTACAGTATTATCTTGCGATCCAGCTGCCATGGCTCTTAATACACCTTTAACAATTTCAAGATGATCTTCTTCTATCGGTGGTTTCCTATTGATATCAAACCAATTATGCGGCAATTCAGCTACGATTGAATCTTTTGGCTGGTTTTGGGTGCTCCAATTTTTTGGTTTATCTTCTGGTATTTCTCCTTTAACTAGCTGGACTTTGACCTCGTTTCTATTTTGGCCTTGATACAATTCATTTACTACTATTTGTGTTGCCGTTGTTCTGTCATGATCTATTTCGAAAGATGCATCAAAGTCAACTTTATAATTCAAGGTGTTAGCAGAGGTTATTGCAGATGACAGAGCTATTTGACATTGATTCCAGTTAGCACTAGTCACTGAAACCACGCCGACATCAGACGGGAGAAGTTTATCGACTTGCTGTCGGAACAACTCATAGTTATGAGCAGGGGTCATTGGGATTCTTTTTGATACTACTCTAAGTGCGCTTTGTTCAATTGGATCTTCTACATTCATTAATATTTTTTTGCTTAGTGCATTTACGCGCAGATTATTCTCATATATATATTTTAACACTTCTTTGGCTTCCTCATAATGGATCTTCTCCCCGCGCAAATGGAAGCCTAATAAATATGTGTTTACATAGTTGGCAACGTCATCCAAAGCCCCATACGGTGCAAAATTACCTTCGTCAGGAATGTTAGGATTATCCTTAAAATGAGTTTCTAAAGTTCTTTTTAGTATTCGCCCGAATTGTTCTTTTTCTCCGTCCGAAAGATTTGAGTCTTTAAGTAATAGCTCAAGTTCTTCCATTACTGTATCTAGACCATGCATTTTAATAAAATCATTCATCGAGATCATGGCATGAGTTTCAGCACGGGTTGCTACAAAGTTTGTGTCAAACATTGCTCTATATTCCATAAACGGAATTATTTTATAGTCATTTAATAGATCATATAAACGAGCTAGCAGCATTGCCCTTTTATCAAGTTCTGCATACTCTGAATCAGAGCTACCCTTCAGACTATCAAGTACTGGATTTAGCTTACTTTTAATAGCATTCTTTGCTTTATCAATTACAGCTGGATTAATAGATTCAAATGGATCACCGATAGCACGTAAAACTGTCCAACTGTGATCACTCAAACTTATTTCGTTTGCAGTCACAAAAGCTAAT
This sequence comes from uncultured Legionellaceae bacterium, assembly GCA_964409995.1. Lineage (GTDB taxonomy): Bacteria > Pseudomonadota > Gammaproteobacteria > UBA6186 > Azoamicaceae > JAGVLG01. The sequence goes on from CAYPGU010000203.1 coordinate 1,923, forward strand.
ATTTCATTAGCAGTCGCAGGAGGGATTTTATCTAATGGTGGATTAAATGATTCCAAGTAAATATCAAACATTTGATCCCTTTTGTCACGGTTAGTATTTGGTATTCCAGCTGAGATATCAGCTCCTTGAGCAGCAACAACCTTATGATAGCTTCCCCATGTTTTCTCTCTCGGATCTTCATTTTCTAAATCCATGTCGAATTGCGAAAACACGTATTTTTCAAGATCCTTTGCAAATTTTTTAATCTCTGCCGGAGCAATACCAGAATCATGCAGCAATCTTATCACTTCGCCACGAAACATTCCTGGACCACCCAAATTTACAACTAAAGCTTTTAAACCAGCCATAGTTTGTGGGTCAAGCTTATGATTTTCATTATTAAATAAATTATTGTGTTCCTGAACCAATAATATTGGATATAACCCGACCAGCAAATATAAAGAATTAATTTTAACTTTAATATCATTAGGATCTTCATCTGGTTGAGCCAAATAAATACGTCCTAAATGTGCACGGATATTTATCAACAGCATAGGATTAACATATTCGTATCTCAACAGTTTGTTAGAGAATTCAGCAGAATACGATGTTGCGCTGCATAATTTTTCGACTGCATTCATTAGAGATGCTGGAACATTAACCGCGAGTTTTTTTTCTTCTAATAGCTTTTTTTTCATTTCATTTGAAAATAATGTAGGGCGTGGAATAATTTGAGCAAAATGAATATAAGGGCTATTAGATCCGATTATCAATTGGTACAGACCACCTAAACTTGGTGAAGGCGCTATATATTTAAGTTTTTCACTAAAGTTAAAATTGACCAAGTGTGCCATCTGTATCATTGGAACGAAAAATTCTGATGCACCAAATATGCTAGCTAAGTTTTCAATAGTTTGTGTTTGCAACTCATCAAAGAGTCTATTAGCTGAGTTTTCAGTTAAGATCCTTATTGCCTCAGGGTTACTATTTCTAATCTACAATGCAT
>CAYPGU010000204.1:0-2799 GCA_964409995.1 uncultured Legionellaceae bacterium
ACATTCACTACAATAAGCCGGGTACTTTAATCTGTAGCTAATTTCTCCCCATTTTTTTAAAATTTCTTTGTGTTTGCGTATATAATCACTAATATCTTTATCTTCATTGCTGTTTAATTTCTCCATCAATTCATATGGCGAATAGTTACCGAGCCAATTGTTTAGTGCAATATCAGCGCGTTCAAACTTCCCGGCATCTATAAGCCATTCAATTTGAGAAAGCACAAGATTAATTTTGTGTATATCGAAATCATAGCTATTGCCGTACTCGCATGAGAGTATTGAAGGTAATTCGTGTTTTTCAGGATGAGTCGTATCTGTCCATTGCAATGATTGCAGATACTGGTTGATGGTTTCCAAAGCACAACTAAAAGTAATCAAGTTGCGATAGTCAATATCATTTTCGCAAGGCTGATTTAAGCAACCTAAACCCTGTTGAGTGTCTTTCAATTGCCTCACTTTTTTCTTGAAACAAATAATCAGCTAAATCTGAGCAATTGCTTATATATTCATCAATATTTGCCCTCATATGACTTTCCAGAAATATCCTTACATCATTATGAAAAACTTGATAAGCTACTCCTGTTTTAACCACAATCGGGAAAAGAGAAGTAAGAATCCGCTTCCAACAGACCGCTGGTATATTAAATTTTTTGAAAATGAGTTCAAGTTTACTTTCAGTTATTGGTTGTATAAGCGTCGACAGCACCACAGCAAGGCCGTTATCTGTATAGAAGTAGCAACTTGGTATTTGATTTTTACTTGATTTCCATATATACCTATAATAACTTGAAACACCATCTGAAATAGAAGTTGCCCGTATACGCGCTTGCAATTCATCAAGAGTCGCAAACCTTGTGCATTCGTTTGCAAGGAAAACAGACGAAAGAGTATTTCCCTCTGTTGAGGATATAATAACTTGAGCTATCTGCTTTACGCTACAGTCAGAAAAATTTACATTTATAGCTGTCAGAAGTTTAATTAAATCAGTATCAACTACAACAGGAACATCTAAGCATAAAATATCACCATAAAAAATCCACGTTGGGTAGTTTTCGTAGTTTTTCAAAGGTTGTCCTGCTATAAGAAAGCATACATGCGGCGGAATAGCATTCGGGGCAGGCAAGGTTGATAGAAATGTTTGATTTTTACCTGCTCTTGCCGCATGATCTATGCCGTCAATGGCAATAACAAATGTTTTTCCACTATCGATGGCATACTCCTCTGCAATACGTAATACCTCATCACGAAGTTTATCAACGCTTGGCAAAAGGCCGTTGCAAACAGGAATATTAAATTTTGCCACTTGGCCTTTGCACTTATCTCGCATTTTTCGGTAAGCTGTACAATTTGAAGGGTACTATTCTGAAAGAGAGGATAGACGAGGCACTCGAGCTTGTAGGGCTAACGGAGAAAAGCAAGCAGCCAGTCAAGCAGTTCTCAGGCGGTATGCAGCGGAGAATCAACATAGCCGTAGCCCTATTGCACCGTCCCAAATTAGTCATCTTGGATGAACCGACCGTGGGCATTGATCCACAATCTCGAAACCGAATTTTTGACATTGTAGATAATTTGAGAAAAAACAATACGAGTGTACTTTACATCACACATTACATGGAAGAAGCACAATCTTTATGCAATAGGGTTGCCATCATTGATGGTGGTAAGATTGTTGCACTTGACACAGTAGAACAATTGCTGAAAATGATTAATGCACGCAATACTTTAAAGATAGAGGTAAATAACTGGAACGAGGCATACAGTAGTGATTTCAAAAAGCAGTATGGCATTACTGACATTATTTTTCATGATGGTATTTTATCTGTACAGGTTGAAGATACCAAAAGCATCATCCCCCGTCTGATTAATGACTTATATAACAAAGGAATGGAAATTAGAAAAATAGATATTACTCAGCCCGATTTACAACAAGTTTTTCTGCAATTAACGGGCAAGTCATTAAGAGATTAAGGGGGAACGCTACATGAATTGGTATAACATAGTTATAAAGGATTTAAAAATCGTGTTGCGGGATAAGTTGGCGTGGATTTTAATGCTTATCTTACCGCTGGTTGTTTTGACAATTGCCGGATTTGCTTTGTCGGGATTATTTGCCGTATCTGTGCCGGAATTAAAGTTGGCATATACGTTTACAGGAAAGCCTGAAAAAATTGAACCTATCATCCATAGTTTTGAAAACATTGATGCTGTCACACTTATACCAGTTCAATCAAAGGATGAAGGCTTAGAGCTTATCCAGAAATCTTCTGTTACTGCCTTAATTGACATTCCACAAGATTTTGACGTTGTAAATGCCCACGCACAATATGAAATTCAGTTTTACTATGATGCAGGTAACCAAAGTACGGCGGATATTTTGAAAGGTATGGTGCAAGGTATTGTTAAATCTCTGAATGACAGCCTTGTTTCTATTGAATTGCTGGCAAGCCAAGCAGAACAGTATGGGGAAGATAGACAAGCAATCACACCAAGCATCGTTACGAAAGTCAGCAATTCGTTTCACGAAATAGTCCGGGTGGGCATGTCTAGTCATGGCATTGGGGGCGAAGAAAGCAACAGAAGTTTTTATCAAGTTATACCCGGATTTGCCGTCATGTTTCTTTTGTTCTCCATACTTGGTGGGGCAAGCAAACTGATTGAGGAACGACAGAATAAAACCTTGCGCCGAATACTTATAGCGCCTGCCAATAAAACGGATGTAATTATCGGTAAGTGGATTGGCATGACAATTGAAGGTTTTTGTCAAGCAATCATATTATTTCTCGCAGGCAAGCTTAT
>CAYPGU010000205.1:0-2776 GCA_964409995.1 uncultured Legionellaceae bacterium
GTGGCACTTTCCGTAGGCTCGCGCCTCCCAGGTATTACCTGGCACCTTACCCAATGGAGCCCGGACTTTCCTCCCTGCCCGAAGGCAGAGCGACTGCCTAGCTCACTCCTGGGAACAGGATACCGACTAGTAGGCTTACATTCAAGTACCACTAATAAATTTGGGGAGGTAAATGCCTGATGACATGGAGGAAAACTTGCCTTAATATATAGATACATGCCTTAACCAGACCTGCAAAAATATGAACAACTTTTTACGTGTCCGCAATTTAATTTGCATCTCGCTAATATGTGTATTATCGGGTTGTAGCTCAAATCAGTATTCATCTGGCAATAGCAGCCAGCAACAAGCTGCCCAGCAACAGGCGGAGCGGTTTAATCACCTTGCAACAAAGACTAAAGGCAACGAGGCAATAAGTTTTAAATTACAGTCAATTGAGCAATTAATCTTGGCTGATGATCTCGAACAAGCCGAACGGCAAATGAAATACGAAGTACCTGGCAAACTAGAGGCGAATAATTCTACTTATAAACAAATTTTGTTGGCGCAACTTGCCATGGCGAAACAGAACTTGGAATTGGCTAAACAAGAATTACGCAGCGTGTGGACCCCAAACAAATTACCACAAGACTTACAAGTAAAATTCTTTAGCACGCGCGCAGAGCTTTATCGCCGGAACGGTAATTTAGTCGAATCTGTACAAGAAAGAATTAATTTAAACAAACAGTTAACTTCCGAAGCTGCGCGACAAGCAAATAATTCGCAAATTTGGGATACACTCAATCAATTACCTATAAATGACCTTAACAACTTACGCAACGCTAATAGCAATGAGCTAAATGGTTGGGTCAGCTTTGCGAGTATCACTAAACAATACGATTCAAGCCCAGAGCAATTAATAAGTGCATTGGACTTATGGAAACAAAAGTATCCCAACCATCCAGCTATTGCCCAATTATCGCCTGAGCTACAAGCGACTAGCTCAACAGATCGAAAAAGCTTTAGCCATAACTTGAATGTAAAAAGACCTAAAAAAATTGCCTTGTTGCTGCCTCTGCAAGGCACACATGCCAAATCTGCGCAAGCAATTCGCGATGGATTCTTAGCGGCTTTTTATGTGCATAAAGATGATCCAAATAAACCAGCGATTCAAGTTTATGACACAACGCAACAAAGCAGTTTACAAGGTTTATATCGTCAGGTCGTTGATGATGGTGCTGATTTTATAGTAGGGCCATTGATTAAAGAAGAAGTAGAAGAGTTAAATCAAGGCATACGACCTCAAGTACCAATTTTAGCTTTGAATAGTATTAAAGGCCGTGGCCAAGAAAATATTTTCCAGTTTAGTTTGTCCCCAGAAATGGAAGCTCAGGCTGTTGCTAAAAAAGCATGGCAAGATGGCCATCGCAACGCATTAATTATTATCCCAAAATCTGCTTGGGGTGAGCGCATGCGTAGTGCATTCCAAGACTATTGGACTGGTATGGGCGGTAGATTAGTCGGTACTGCTGAAATTGAATCGCAATCTAATTTAACTAAAGAAATTCAACGCCTACTGGCGATTGATGCAAGCGAACAACGCGCAACCCAGCTTAAACAGTTAGGCATAAAATGTTCCTTTGAACCGCGGCGTCGTCAAGATTTAGATATGGTCTTTATTGCTACTAATGCACCTTTAGCACGCCAAGTTAAGCCTTTGCTTAATTTTTACTATGCGTCGAATGTCGCTGCTTACGCTAGTTCGAGTATCTACTCTGGCAAGTCGCAACCATCTTTAGATCAGGATCTAAATGGCATACAGTTTTGCGATATGCCTTGGTTATTAGATAATTCAATTGAGTCTAGAAATGCTTACAAAGCAGTTGCTTCTTTGTGGCCGCAAGATTTTGATCAATACGCGCGTTTATATGCTTTGGGATTAGATGCGTATAAAATTGCACTGCAAATGGAACAAATGAATTTATTACCAGAATTAGGGATCTCTGGCATGACAGGCATGCTAACCATCGATAACCAACAGCAAGTGCAGCGTAAACTTACTTGGGCGTCATTTCGTCGCGGCGTACCACGCGTAACAGGAAGTAGTTATGAGTAGTCTGGCCACTGGGGCTAGAATTGAAGATTCGGCATGCAATTACTTACAAGCTAACAACTTAGCAATTATTGCCCGCAATTTTAAATGCAAGGTTGGTGAAATTGATTTAATTGCGCGTGATCAAGAAGATTTAGTGTTTGTGGAAGTGCGTTATAGGAAAAATACCAATTTTGGCTCCGCAGCAGAAACGGTAAATGTGTACAAACAACGCAAAGTGATCCGTGCAGCACAAATATTTTTACAAGTTAATCAGTGGGCGCAACAGCAATATTGCCGGTTCGATGTATTAGCATTGTCTGGCTCAATAGATACGCCACAAATCGAATGGATAAAGGACGCATTTAATGAATAAGAAGAAATTACCCTCTGCAATTGCTGGCCTAATGGCCGTGATTGTACTTTCTGGCTGCGTTGGCGAAGTTATTGTACCGGTTGGTGGTGCCAGTTGGTTAAACAATGATCGACGCACAGCGGATGCACTGGTCGATGATCAAGCCATTACCGCCAAAGCCAACATGGCTTTACAAAAAGATAAACGAATTTGGCGCGAAGGCCATATCAGCACTTTAACCTACAATGGCTCGTTGCTGTTAGTCGGACAAGTACCAACTGCTGAAGACAAGAAACAGGTCGAACAAATTGTTGCGCCTATTTCTGGCGTAACCAAAATTTACAATCAAG
>CAYPGU010000206.1:0-2753 GCA_964409995.1 uncultured Legionellaceae bacterium
CATCCGACCAGCGTAATGATTATATTTTTGTCCTGGTATACTGTTGAGAAAATTATGCAGCGAACGCCGAATTAAACCGGTACTAAATTCTAAATTGAAACCTTCAAAGCTTAATGGAATAAACTTACGATCTGGACTTACTATATCGGCTTCACCAGTTAATTCAAAACGGTGCCCAAGTAATTTGGCACTAATATAATCTTGCGCAAACTGATAATTGGCTTTGTATTTTAGAAATAACTCTACTAATTCTAATTCCTGACGTAAAATCGGATTAACTAATATTGGCTGTCCATCCGCAGAATAGTGATTGGTATTCGCCCCAGCTTCGAGTAAATAAAAACAAAATTCATGTTCGCCCCGATCTACCGCCCATTGCAATGCAGTGCGATTAATAAAATCGCCCTGCTCCAAATCGGCGCCGGCTTTTATCAAAGCTTGCAGGGTTTTAAATTTACGGCAAATTACTGCTTCAATTAAAGGCCGTAAGCCAAAGCGATCCAATTCATTTACATCAACCCCTGGTTGCTGTACAGCTTTAACGCCAGCTTCATCAGATTCATATATTATTGTTTCGGCTAATGATGGCATTAATATGGCCTTGGTCTAGGTGCAGTGGGTCGATAACGTGGAGCATCAGGTTCGGGACTAGCGCGCATCTTCATTTTATTCTTATATTCTTCGCGTAAGGCCGGCAAACTCATACCCATGCCTAATTTAGCGGCTAAGCGCAATTCTGGATCATTCGAGCGTGCAGCTATTTCAGATTCGGGTAAGACGATGGTATTCGGATCTAGCTCACCACCCATATCGACTAATTCTGGGTGTTCATCTAGACCTAAACCTGATTCAGCCGCAGGACCTGCATTCGGCCCAACATTTTGGCCTAGGCGTTGTTTTCTATCCAGCGCTGTAACATCAAATCCTTTGGTCTTCAAAGAGATGCGTTGCTCAAACAAAGCGATTTCGGAAAGAGCAGCTAATTCCTTATCATTAATCCCGACATTACCAATCAGATCATAATAGCTAGGGATTATACCGCCACCAGCAACGCCACCCGAGCCGCCTTCACCGCCGCCTTCGCCACCGTCACCTTCCTGATCTACTTGATCTTCATCAGTCCCTTTAGTGGTCTTTTTCTTCATCGCTTACAACCTATCCCGGTGGGATTATTGTTATTCCTGGTGTCTAACTATGCAGTAAGTCTCTTTTACTCTTAGCAACACAATAAAAGCAATCGCTAGACATATTGGAATACACATTAAGGCCTTCTGGTAATCGAGTAGAGAAAACTCCTTGCCAGTTTTAGTAATTATAACACCTGTAGCAACCATATCTAAGATCCATCCAATTAGCCACTGGAAGATGGCCACACTGAAGGTATTTAGGGTGTTTATGAAACCGATGGCCGTTCCAGATATTTCAGGGCGATTGTTTTCCCTAGTCACCACGAAAGCGATTAAGAAGCCGCTCGAGAAGAAGCCAAGCAAAAACATGCCAACCGCTAAAGTCGCAAATGAATAACCTGAACCATAAATTAACCACAGAGAAACGATAAACGTGCCAATATTGGCAAAATACATGGGCGGATTTCTACGCCCAATATAATCGGAAATCCAACCATATATCGGGCCACCAAACACCCACCCGACAAAAACTAGCGATGACAAAATACCTGCAGATTCCTGGCTAAAGCCATGCGCTTCCACTAAATAAGGGGTTCCCCACAAGCCGCCAAAAGCTAAGGTTGGTACAAACATTAGCCCGGCATAAATTGATACTAACCAGGCCTGAGGACACGTCACCACTTCGGATAAACCGGTCAAGATTGGCACATGTTTAGTACCAGGAGTATCTGGCACTGGGTTAATAATGATCGGCGGTTTATCGCGGATAAAGATCCACATTAAAACACCAATTGCGAGGGAAATAACTGCACCACCAAGGAGAGATTGTTTCCAACCAAAAGCAGTAACGACATGACTCACAGCCGCTAAACCAAAAGCACCGCCCAACATTCCAACTGCAACCATAATACCCATGAAAGAAGCGAAACGGCGTGGCGCAAACCATACGGAAGCAATTTTTGAACAGCCTACAACCGCAACTGATGCGCCTAAGCCAATAAAAATTCTACCAATACAGGCAATCAAAATTGAATCTGCTAAACCAAACAACATGGTTCCAAACGCACACAAGAAACTTGCAACAGTTAATACTCGACGTGGACCAATTGTATCCATCATTAAACCAGCCGGAATTTGCATGATTCCATACGCCCATAAGTAACAAGAAGACAATATGCCTAATTCTGCGGCAGATAGATTAAATACTTCGGATAATTGAGGTTTCATACCTCCAGGAGCAACATTTAAAAGATTATCAAAGAAGTAAAAAACTGTTGCCAAACTCCAGATCAGCACGCCATGCCAAAATATGGATGATTCAACGGCTTTTGATGTTCCTACTGAGCTAACGTTAGTAGTGCTCATAGCAATCCCCAGACTATTTTTAGAAATATAAAGTTAGTCTGCCCCAGGTTTTCTTTGATGTAAAGTATTTAGTTTACAGACAAACCAGCAGGATTGTGGTTCTGAGGTGTGGGGGCGATAGCATAACGCTCTCTATAGCGCGCCTCAAGCTGCACAGCGCGATGACGAGCGTCTGGTTTCATACGATCAATCAATTCAGTAAAACTCTGTGGCGTGATGTCGTTCATGACCTGTAAAGAAATACTCAACCAGACGTAGTCA
>CAYPGU010000207.1:0-2740 GCA_964409995.1 uncultured Legionellaceae bacterium
CGCCGGTGGTGGTTTTAGTCGCTGGCTTACAGGGTTCAGGTAAAACTACTAGCTGTGCCAAATTGGCCAAGTTTTTAATCAATGCGCAAAAGAAATCAGTCATGGTCGTGAGCTGTGATATTTATCGACCAGCAGCTATTCAGCAATTACAAACCGTAGCCGCTGAAGTTGGGGCGAACTTCTTTGCTTCAGATGCAAGTCAGCAACCAGTTGCCATCGTTAAAGCTGCTCTAGATGCTGCCAAAAAATCCAATCAAGACGTTCTGATCGTGGATACTGCCGGACGTTTGCATATAGATACCGACATGATGGCCGAAGTTCAGCAAGTTCATGCCGCTCTGCAGCCGACCGAGACATTGTTTGTTGTAGATAGTATGACTGGCCAGGATGCAGCTAATACAGCAAAGGCGTTCAATGATGCGCTACCTCTAACTGGCGTTATTTTAACTAAGACCGATGGTGATGCGCGCGGTGGCGCGGCCTTATCGATTCGACAAATTACTGGCAAGCCAATTAAATTCCTCGGTGTGGGTGAAAAGCTAGATGCATTAGAGCCATTTTACCCCGACCGTATAGCCTCGCGCATCCTCGGCATGGGCGACATGCTGTCTTTGATTGAGGAGCTAGAACAAAAGGTTGATAAGCAAAAGGCTGATAAACTGGCCAAAAAACTTTCCAAAGGCGGCGGGTTTGATCTTAACGATCTGCGCGAACAGTTACAGCAAATGGCTAATATGGGCGGCATAGCTTCAATGATGGACAAGCTGCCAGGCATGGGCGCGGTTCCCAAAGAGATAAAGTCCCAGTCGCACGACAAACAATTTAAAGTAATGGTCTGCATTATTGATTCTATGACGATGCAGGAGCGTCGCAAGCCGCAATTGATTCAAGGCTCGCGTAAACGCCGGATTGCGAATGGCTCCGGGACGCAGATTCAGGACGTGAATCGAGTCCTTAAACAACATGAGCAGATGCAAAAAATGCTCAAGAAGGTCTCAAGTAAGGGTGGCATGATGAAAATGATGCGAGGTTTGCAGGGCAAATTACCCCCTGGGATGTTGCCGCCCGGTAGTTTTTGACGTACAATACCCGGTCTTTAGCCATCCTAAATTAATAAATGTTAGACGGTTGGCTTAGTTTTACGGTTTAATTAGAGGGTACCAACCAATGGTTGTAATTAGATTAGCACGCGGCGGCGCCAAAAAGCGTCCTTTCTACCACATCGTTGCAGCTGACAAGCGTAGAGCGCGTAATGGTAAATATATTGAGCGTTTAGGTTTTTTTAATCCTTTGGCAAAAGGCCAAGAAGTTGAATTGTTAGTAACACGTGAGCGTGTGACATATTGGGTGTCGCAAGGCGCGCAATTATCTGACAAGGTACAAGTTTTGGTTAAGCAATGGGATAAACAAGCGACTGTTGCCTAATTTGGACACGGTTATTGTTGGAAACATTGGTGCTCCGCACGGAGTACAGGGTTGGGTAAGAATTAATTCTTTTACTGAACCTGCTGATAATTTGTTTAGCTATCCCTTGTTGTTAGAATCCACGGGGGAGTGGTTAACAATAAAAGTTGAACAGTTTAAGCCACATGGTACTGGTTTTGTGGCTAAGCTAGAAAAAATCGATGATCGTGATCAGGCAGCATTATTGACCAATTTGAAGTTGGCAGTGTTGCGCGCAGAACTGCCAGAACTAATCGATGACGAGTATTACTGGAATGACTTAATCGGTCTTACGGTAATTAACGAAGAAAATATCGAGTTAGGCAAGATTGTTGATTGCTTTGATAATGGTGCGAATGAAGTTCTAGTAGTAAAAGGTGCGAAGGAACATTTAATTCCTTATGTACCAGAAGATTTTATATTAGACGTAGATTTAGAGCACAAGCAAATGCGGGTGCGCTGGGATGCAGAGTTTTAACATGTGGTGCGGAGTAGTTACTTTATTTCCCGACATGTTTAAAGCAGTAACCGAGTTTGGAGTTACTGGCCGTGCAGTTAAGCATGGACTTTTGCAAGTTGCGTTTAGCAACCCACGCGAATTTACGAGCGATGTGCATCAGACCGTAGATGATCGTCCTTATGGCGGCGGCCCTGGGATGGTAATGAAAGTAGAGCCATTGCGCGCGGCGATTCAATCGTTACGCAAAATGAGTGGCCAAGAAAGTGGTAAGCGTCCGCGAGTTATAGCTTTATCACCACAAGGGCATCGAGTTACGCAACGTGATATTTGTGAATTAGTGCAGCAACAGACCGAGGTTATTTTTGTTGCTGGCCGTTACGAAGGTATAGATGAAAGATTGTATACCTTAGAAGTTGATGACGAGTGGTCGATTGGTGATTACGTTATCAGTGGCGGTGAATTAGCAGCGATGGTGATTATTGATGCCATGGCGCGCATGATTCCGGGGGTGCTGGGACACAATGAATCAGCTCATCAGGATTCATTTAGTGCTGGATTGTTAGATTGTCCACACTATACGCGGCCAGAACTCATCGATGGTTTGCAAGTGCCGACAGTTTTATTGAGTGGCGACCATGCGCAAATTGCGCGATGGCGTAAAGAACAACAGTTAGAACGTACGCGACAGCGGCGCCCTGACTTATTAGCTGAGTTTTCTGATAAGGAGTGAACATGAGCATAAATACAATTATTCAAGCAATTGAAGCTGAACAACTGAAGCAAGATATTCCAGCGTTTGCTCCAGGCGACTTAGTAGTAGTGCAAGTAGAAGTAAAA
>CAYPGU010000208.1:0-2733 GCA_964409995.1 uncultured Legionellaceae bacterium
CCCGGTAGTTTGTTTAGTTCGTAGAACTTGGTAGTGCCAACCCCTAAAAGGTTAGCGGCTTGTTTTGGATACAGGAAAATTGACTTCTCGATCATATTCATCCCCATTAAACTCTAAGTATTGTCACCACTACTCGTGGCTTAATGGGGATTATTCGCTATGCTATGCGTAACGTACACCTTTGACACCTTTAAATATTAGAGGTGTCAGGGGAAATTGAACTGGCGTAACAAAAACGTTATAACTACAGCTTCGTATAAGTGGCATTTTAAGTTGGATGTTTTTTATTATCGCAAGCGGATTATATATGTATTCAAATATTGGATTATCTATAATTTGTTGCTCTATTGAGTATTCCGGCCTGATCCGAACGCTAATTCCAGTTTAAGTCGAACGCTGATTCCAGTTAAAGTCGAACACCGATTCCAGTCCAAGCCGAACGCCTATTCCAGATAAAGTCGAACACTAATTCCGATTTTACTCGAACAGGTGCACTTACAACTAGCTAATTATTAAACAATTACAAGTTACAATGCTTCCAAAATAATAATATTGGGGGCGCGTGTCATGGGTAGGCTTTCTATGCGTAAAATTAGTGAGATGTTGAGGCAAAGATTCGAGGCAAAACTTAGTTATCGTGTCATAGCTAATAGTTTAGGTGTAAGTATCAGTACAGTGTCAGAATATTTGGCAAGGGCAAAAGCTGCTGGAATTGGTTGGCCACTTGAACTAGGAACAACTGAGCAAGAATTATATAATAAATTGTTTTTGCCGGTGCGTGTTGCGACCAGGAAAAGGGCTGGCCCCGATTGGGAATATATTTATAAGGAATTACGTAAAAAAGGAGTAACGTTACAATTGCTGTGGCGGGAATATCGTGAACAACATCCAGAAGGTTTTGGATATTCACAGTTTTGTAATTATTACGGTCGGCATAAAAAAACATTAAACCCTGTTATGCGACAAAGACATAAAGCTGGAGAAAAAGCTTTTGTAGATTATGCTGGCATGACGGTAGATTGGATTGATGTTGCCAGTGGTGAGATTTTTACAGCGCAAATTTTTGTAGGGTGCCTAGGTGCATCTCAATATATTTATGCAGAGGCAACAGCGTCTCAACAACTACCAGATTGGATAAACTCGCATATTCACATGTTTGAATATTTTGGAGGCACCCCAGAGATAGTAGTTCCTGATAATTTAAAGTCTGGTGTAACCAAAGCACATCGTTATGATCCGGATATAAATGCTAACTATCAACATTTTTCTGAGCATTATGGGGTGGCAATTGTCCCGGCAAGGGCGGCTTCTCCGCGTGACAAAGCAAAAGCCGAAAGTGGCGTTTATATTATTGAGCGTCAAATTTTAGCGCCGTTGCGTAATATGACATTTACAGGTTTGGGGGAAATAAATAATGAAATTAAAAAGAGGCTATATGCGTTAAATCATCAGCAATTTCAGAAGATGAATACAACCAGAGCAGAGCTATTTGAACAATTAGACAAGCCAGCGCTAAGGCCTTTGCCATCAGCAAGGTATCAATATGCGACATGGAAAAAAGCAGCCATTAACCTTGATTATCATTTTGTATTTGAAGACTGTTATTATAGTGTGCCACATAAGTACATTGGTAAAAAAGTAGAAGTACGTGCAACAAACAGAACAATAGAGTGTTTTTATGACAACCAACGAATAGCAACCCACATGCGTAGTAATAAAAAATATAGTTTTGCCACAGTAGATGAGCATATGCCAAAAAACCATCAAGAGCATGCTAAATTTTCACCTAAGCGTATACAAAACTGGGCTGCATCTATTGGCGGCAATACTGCAGAATTCGTAAATCATATGATGGTTTCAAGAGCATTTCCGCAACAAGCATATCGAGCTTGTCTTGGGCTGTTACGCTTAGGGAATCACTACGGTAATATGCGGTTAGATAAAGCGTGCCACAAGGCACTATTAGCAGGAGCTACCCGTTATCAACAAGTTGAAGCAATTTTAAAGAATAATCTAGAGGAGGTACCAATACAAAATAAAATTAAAGATGCGCCACTAATAATACACGAAAATATTCGTGGTTCCGATTACTATCAATAATTAAAGAGGTTAAACATGTTAACACAACCAACAATAGATAAATTACGTGCATTAAAATTAACTGGCATGGCCAATGCTTTAGCTGCGCAGTTGGAAAAACCATCCTCAGATTTAGATTTTGAATCTAGATTAGCTATATTGGTAGAGCAAGAATGGCTAGACCGTGAAAATCGCAAGCTAAAACGTCGCTTAACTCAGGCAAAGCTACAGCAACATGCCTGCATTGAGGATATTAGTTACGATAGCCATAGGGGAATAGTAAAAGCTAAAATGCTGGAATTATCTCGCAATCAATGGCTGCAGCATAAATTAAACCTGCTAATTACTGGCTCCACTGGTTGTGGCAAAACTTATATAGCTTGTGCCTTGGCTCATCGTGCTTGCCTTGATGGTTATACTAGCCGTTATTTTCGTTTACCTAGATTGTGGGAAGAATTAAAAATAGCTAAGGCAAACGGGACTTACTCGCAATGGTTATCTCAAATTGCAAAATTAGACCTGTTAATTTTAGATGACTGGGGTTTAGTAGCACCAGATGATGAACGTAGGCAAGATTTGCTAGAAATATTAGATGACCGTTACAAAAAACGCTCTACAATAATTACTAGTCAATTGCCAGTAGCACATTGGCAT
>CAYPGU010000209.1:0-2723 GCA_964409995.1 uncultured Legionellaceae bacterium
CCTTTCACTCTGTGTAATCGGATTAAATATTCTAAAGTATGGAACCGCATCGGTGCCGGTTGAAGCACACCATTGCCAACCACCGTTATTCGAAGCATAATCCAAATCTATTAGATGCTGTGCAAAAAAGTCTTCACCCCGGCGCCAATCAATTAATAGATGTTTAGTTAAAAACATAGCAGTAATCATACGTAATCTATTATGCATCCAGCCTGTCTGCACCAGCTGCCGCATGCTGGCATCAATAATCGGTATCCCTGTTTGCCCTTCTGCCCATTTTTCAAAATGCGCAGGATAATGTTTCCACTTAAGTCGATCATACTTAATATTAAAGTTTTCCGACTTGCAGATTCTTGGATGATGAAAAATAATATTGCGATAGAAATCCCGCCATAATAATTCGTCAATCCAGCACATAATATTTGGATTCCCATCTGGGAAATTATACTCATTTGCACAAACAGCAGCTAAAAAGCAAGTTTTAACCGATATAGCACCAACCGCCAGATATGCAGATAATTTGCTAGTCGCATCTAAGGCAGGGAAATCTCGCTGTTCTTTATAATGCAACAGATCATTTTGACAAAACTTCTCTAAATACTCATGCGCAGCTTGTTCGCCAATCGGCCATAGATTTAATATTTTGTCGTTCAAATACTTGTGGTATGCGGCATGTTGATATTTATCCAGTTTAATTTTGGTTGAATTACTTACTTTAATATTTTTTATTGCTTCTATCCTATGTGCTTGAATATATTGATAACAAGCGCGCTTAAAAGGAGTAAATACTGTGTAACAAGCACCCTGCTTGGTTAATACTTTTCCAGGTGCAATCAAGCATTGATCATCAAAACTATTAAATTTTAGACCTTTGGCAGTAAATAATTCAGCAACTTTATGATCACGCTGTTGTTCATTTAATTCATATTCATTATTGCAAAACAAACTGCTACAATTATTATCATTTGCATATGCTAATAACAAATCTGCCGCTTCTTTAAACCAGTCGCATACCAGCACATCGAGTTTAATATCCAGTTGTAGTAAATCATCCTGCAATTTAAAGACATGCGCCAAAAGGAACCCAATTTTATTTGCGCCCCATCGATGGCGTAACCATTGCTGTTCGGTGATGATGAATACTGCTTTGACCTTTTTGGGATCATCTTGTAAGGCCTGTTTTAAAGCAGGATTATCTTGGATTCGTAGATCACTTCTAAACCACACCAAATTAAACATATACTTAAGAATTCCTAAATTTCAATGTGTTCAAGATAGGGTATGACAGTGCCATAAATATGCCAAACAACATTTTTGAGATAAAGCTAATTGATTCTGGAACTATATTTGCCATGTCTGGATTGATTACTGGTAGAATTAGTTTAAAAGTACAGAGCCAAATACTACATAATATTAGTAGCGAGCTTAGTACACCTAAAAGCACGTTGCGTTTACATAATTTCTCAAATATTATCTTTCCATATGCGACACCTATTAATACAGATAGGGACAAATGAATTATTAAACCAGAGTAAGGGTTGATAGAGGATATGTGTAATGTTCTGACGATTTCATAGCTAATTTCTTTTAGGCCAGTATTTGTATTGAGATGATATATATACATCCAAATTATTTCTGCCAAACCTCCCAGCAAGCCTGACATTATCAAGATTAAATAGGAAATTTGCTTAGTTTGTGCTTTATATGTCATTTACTCGTCCATCCTTGTGCATGTTGAAACCCTTTGCTCATACGGCAGTTCGCTGCCGCACTGCCTCGTATAAACAAACCCCTGTTGCGACAGAAACATTCAGACTTTCTACTTGCCCTAACATAGGCAGCTTTACTAGGAAATCACAATGTTTACGGGTTAATTGGCGCATACCTTCTCCTTCGGCGCCAAGTACAATCGCAATCGATCCTTTTAGATCAACTTGATAAATTGTTTGCTCACAATCCGAATCAGTACCAACAATCCACACGCCAAGTTCTTGCATCTCGCGCATTACACGCGCCAAATTAGTTACCGCAACTAGTGGCACTGTATCTGCTGCGCCACTAGCAATTTTGCGCACTACTGGCGTAATGCTAACTGCATTATCCTTGGGTACTATTACTGCTGTCACTCCAGCCGCATCTGCAGTGCGCAAACAAGCGCCAAGGTTATGCGGGTCTTGTACACCATCTAGAATGAGAAATAATGGATTGACACTTTCTTTAATTAAATGTGGTAAATCAGCTTCACTAAGCAGCGCAGTTGCGATAATTTTTGCAAGCACACCCTGATGATTTTCCCCCGGCGCCATGCGGTCCAACTTTTTAATATCGATGCGTTGCACCGAAATATCATTATTATGCGCTAAATTTAAAATTCCCTGCACACGGCGATCATCTTTGCTATCGCTAATAAATATTTGTTTGATTTTATTAGGGTTGGATTGCAACATTTGTGTGATGGGGTTAATCCCAAAAATTAAATCGTTCATTTATTTCCTACACTTTAGTACGTCTATGTAGCCGCGCTCTATTGACGAGCCTTAGGTTTTTTCTTACCAGCTTTTCTCTTAACATTACTACTTTTTTTACTTGCGGCCTTTTTAGCTTTTTTATCCGCCAGTCGCACATCTTTAGTCTGGGCGCGCCGTTGCGTGCGTTTATTTGTCAATAAGCTGAAATCAATTTTCAATTCATCGTTATTTACTTTCGCTAACTGAAACATTACT